>NZ_JBKOTX010000070.1:0-25400 GCF_047086965.1 Roseovarius halophilus (ex Wu et al. 2025)
GGGACTCCATGTCGCCCCGCTGTCGATGCTTTCGCGCACGACCGGCGTGGCGTCGGTATCAATGAAAATGCGCGCGGTCATGTAATTGTAGGAATTCGACTCCTGCCCGGTCGGCACCGCCGCCCAGAACCACGATAGCGCCGGCGCATCGGTGCGCGCGTCCGGCGCCGACGCCCCTGTTTCCGCCGCCGGATCATCCGGGGTGATCTGAACGGTGATGCGGGGCGTTTCCCCGGGCTCCGGCGGCTTGCCCATCTTGAAGGTGAAATCGGGAAAGGGCGGCGGATCATCCGCCGCCGCGGCCGGCGGCACGAGTGCGACCAGCCACATGGCCAAGCGCAAAAGACTGGATATCCGGGGCATCGGGCCTGCTTTTTTTCGCCTCACCCGTCGAATATCGCAAAAGTCGCGGTGCAATTCCAGCTTTGTCGGGGCAGCGGAAACCCGATTGCGCCGGAATCGCCAGAATCAACCTTGAGTCGGTCTGTCCAACCACTTAATTTCGAATTTTATTATATTAATTTCAGTAGCTTGACCACCAATCGCGATAGTTGTTTGATTATCACGAAAATGGCTTCAATCGCGTCAAATTCCTGCCTGAATTGAGTGGCTATATCCTCCCATACCGCGACGGCAGCGGGCCAAGAGAGAGGCGGCCCAACGAACTGTCAGACCGGTTGTAAACCTGAGCAAACCGATCCTATGGAGGGACCAACCATGATCAAGTTCATCAAAAACTTCCGCAAAGACGAAGACGGCGCCGTGACTGTTGACTGGGTCGTTCTGACCGCGGCCATCGTCGGCCTGGGCGTTGCCGGCGTGGCAACCGTCGAAGGCGGCGTCAACACGCTGGCCAGCTCGATCAGCTCGGGCGTCGCGGACGAAACCGTCCGCTAAGCGCGACCCTGAGATTTGACCAGATCAAGGGCCGCAGCGACACCGTTGCGGCCCTTGTCATTCAGGGGTGGTTCCGCCCCGTCGCCAATCGCTGCCGACTGGCGTCATTGCGAAAACCTCTTTTTCAATACCGCGGCACCAGCGCCACGTCCGACTTCCGCCAAGCGGCCCCACGGAAAGGTTTGAGCACCATGGGCTTGAAAGCTCTCATTCGACGCTTCCGCGACAACGAAAATGGCGCAACGACGACGGATTGGGTCGTGCTGACCGCCGCCATGACCGTGCTCGCGGGGACGGGCTACCTCGCGACCGAACGGGGCGTCACGGACGCGGCCGAAACCACGCAAAGCAACATATCATCGCGCCCCGTGCGCTGAACCCGCGACGTCACCCGGTGCGTGAAACCACCATCCGTCCACCCACATTTCGCCACAATCCCCGGGTATGTTGCCTGCATGAATCGTGAAAGCCACGATGCGACGGTACACTAACCGCGAAAGGAAACGCCATGCGTTTGGTATTCGGACTGGTTCTCCTGGTCGGTCTCGGCTTGGCCGGCACCGCCGTCTACATGGCCAAGGGCTACATCCAGCAGACCCGCGCGCAACTGGCCTATGAACGGTCCCAACGCGCCCCGCAGATCGAAACGGTCGATGTCTATGTCGCCGAGCGCGCCCTCGCCTACGGCGACGCGGTCACGCCGGACGATGTCCGCCTCGTGGCCTTCCCCCAGAACTCGCTGCCCGAGGGCGTGTTCACCGCCGAGGAAGAGCTTTTCCCCAAGGGCGCCGACGCCCCCCGGGCGGCCCTGCGCAACATGGAGAAAAACGAGGCCGTTCTGGCCGTCAAGGTCACCGGGCCGGGCGAACAGGCCGGCATTTCCGCGCGCCTTGAGCGGGGAATGCGCGCCTTTACCGTCAAGGTCGATGCCACCAGTGCCGTCTCGGGCTTCCTGCGCCCCGGCAACCAGGTCGATGTCTACTGGACCGGCACGCTCGGGAATGACGACCTGCGTACCGAGGGCAATTCCAGCGGCGAGGTGACGAAACTGATCGAGAACCGCGTCGAGGTCATCGCGGTGGACCAGAAGGCCGGCGGCGACTTCTCCGAGGCCGTCGTCCCCCGCACCGTCACGGTCGCGGCCCGGCCGCAACAGGTTGCCGCGCTCGCGCAGGCGCAATCGACGGGCCGTCTGTCCCTGTCACTGGTCGGCGCCGACGACGACACCGTCGCCGACACCATCGAGATCGACCAGCGCCGCCTGCTGGGCATCACCGAACAGGAGCAGGTCGTCGAGAAGCAGCCGAAGGAAAAGGAAGAGGTCTGCACGATCCGCACGCGCCGCGGCGCCGAGGTGGTCATCAGCCGGATCCCGTGCACCAACTGAGGGCGCGCCACCGCGCATGGCGGTCAAGGGCGCCCGGCAGGGCGTCCTTTTTTCGCGCAGCCATTTGGCCACAAGACGCGATAAAATCCCGGAATTCGCTTCAAATGTTGAAAAAATGTCGGACTTGGCGCAGAGTGTTTCCAAACACGGGCACGAAGACCCGGCAAACGAGGCGTGATCGGAAAGGCAGGTCACATGAAAATCGCTGGTTTCCTCAAGGCCGTGCTGGCCGGGGCCGTCCTTGTGACAGGGCCCCTTTCAGGCGTCGCACTGGCCGAGACATTGCAGATCGTGCGGAACGGCACCGCGCGCGACCTCAGCATCGCGATGAACAGGGCCGTTGTCGTCGAAAGCGATGTGCCCTTCGCCGAACTGAGCATCGCCAACCCGGCGATTGCCGATTTCTCGACGCTGTCCGACCGCACCATTTACGTGCTCGGCAAGGCGCCCGGGCGCACCACGCTGACCCTGCTGGACGGCACGGGCCGGTTGATCACCAATGTCGAGGTGCACGTCACCAGCGACATATCCGAGTTCAAGGAAAGACTGCGGCAGATCCTGCCCGACGAGGGGATCGAGGTGCGGTCGGCCAATGACGGCATCGTGCTGTCGGGCACCGTGTCCAGCGCCGCGCGGATGGACCGCGCGCTCGACCTTGCCGAACGCTACGCGCCCGAACGCGTTTCCAACCTCATGTCCGTTTCCGGCAAGCAGCAGGTCATGCTGAAGGTGCGCTTCGCGGAAATGCAGCGCAGCGTGTCCAAGGCGCTGTCCTCCTCGCTGTCGGTCGACGGGCGCAGCGGCAACGGCCTCGGCGTGATCGGCGGCACCAACACGACGAACACGCAGGATGGGATCCTGAACACGCTCGGCGGGTCGGTGCCCGCCGCCAACGACAACAACGCCGCCTTCTCCTTCGGGTTCGATGTCGGCTCCGTCGAGGTGGGCATCCTGCTGGAAGCGCTGGAAACCAAGGGCGTCGTGCGCACGCTGGCGGAACCCAACCTCACCGCCCTGTCCGGGCAGGAGGCGCAGTTCCTCGCCGGGGGGGAATACCCGGTGCCCGTCGCACAGGACAGCGACACGATCTCGATCGAGTTCAAGCCCTTCGGCGTCGAGCTCAATTTCGTCCCCCGCGTCGTGGACGAGGGCGTGATCAACCTCGAAATGGGCGCGGCGGTGTCGTCGATCGACGCGGCCAACGGGATCAACGTGAACGGGACGCAGGTTGACGCCTTCCGCCGCCGCGACACCTCGACAACGGTGGCGCTGCGCGACGGCGAGAGTTTCGCCATCGCCGGCCTGCTGCAGGACGATTTCCGCGACAACAACGGCCAGGTGCCGTGGCTGGGCGACGTGCCGGTGCTGGGCGCGCTGTTCCGCAGTGCCGATTACCAGCGGTCCCAGACCGAACTGGTCATCATCATCACCGCGCATCTGGTGACCCCCACGCGGGGAGAGGCGCTGGCGCTGCCCACCGACAGGGTCCGGCTGCCCAACGAGAAGGACCTGTTCCTGAACGGCCGGGTCGCGCGCAGCGCGGATGAGCAACAGGGCGCCGAGGGTGAAGTCGCCAAGCAGGATTTCAACGGCTCCTACGGCTACGTGATGGAATGAGCGAAAGGCGGACAAAATGAGGCACCTTCTGGCAACCGCGGGACTTGTCGCGCTGGCCGCCTGTTCCCAGCAGGGAGAGGTTTACCGCTCATATTTCAGCGAGGCGGGCGCACTGGCCGACGGCGGCGCCTTCGGCGATGCCAACATGAACAACCAGATGGTCATGACCGGCGAGAAGGGCTACGCGCGCGACCTGGCGACAAGGTTCGCCGCCGAGATCGACAGCACCGTGAATTTCGATTTCAACTCCGCCCGGCTGGGCCCCGGCGCGCGCGAGACGCTGCGCCAACAGGCCCGCTGGATCCGGCAATTCCCCGAGGTCAGGTTCCGCGTCTACGGCCACACCGATCTCGTCGGCTCGGACCGCTACAACAAGAGGCTGGGCCAACGTCGCGCCGACACGGTGGTCAACTACCTTGTCAGCCAGGGGATAAGCCGCGCGCGGCTCGAAGCGGTCGTGTCCTACGGCGAAACGCAGCCGCTGGTCGTGACACAGGGCCGCGAGCGCCGCAACCGCCGCACCGTGACCGAGGTCTCCGGCTTCGTCCGCTCGCACCCCATCATCATGGACGGCAAATACGCCGAGGTGGTCTACCGCGAATACGTCGGCAGCGCCGCGCCCGCCTCGACGATCAAGATGGCCACCGACGAGGGCGGCGGCGCCGGGGCCGGGGCGCAGGAATGACCGTGCGCGTTCGGTGAAACTCTCCCTGTCCGGCACCGGCCGGTCCCCTTGAACCCGCGCCGTCGCGGGTTCCTTTTTGTTCAGGCACATCGCACAAAAATGATTTTTTGGCCCAAATGTTGCCCAGTTCATCGGCAACATTCGGAGCATGGCAACGACGTCCCCCGCGCCGTTCGAAGCGCCCGGAAAACGGGCGGGCCACCGCGGCCCCGGCCCGTCTTGCGACCATGAACAGGACCGTATAGAAGATGACGAGTAGTGCGACAAAACAGCCTGATCCCAGCCCGATCACGGCATGCACGATCAGCAGGGACGTTCAGAATTTCGACCTGTTGATCGAGGACATGGAAATCGCCCTGGGCGAACACTGGGGCGATCTGGGCTTCGCCGAAGCTCTGGCCTTCTTCAACCAGCCCGAGGCCGAATCCCTCGAATTCGTCGCCATCGCGATCGACGACACGGACGAGGACGACGTCGGGATGGTGGCCGAGGTGATCTCGGTGGCCCGCGCCAAGGGGATCAACGTGATCCTCATCGCCGAAGATATCAGCCCCGCCGCCCTGCACCGACTGTTGCGGCAGGGAGCGAACGAATTCGTCCCCTATCCCCTGCCGGAAAACGAATTGCAGGCCGCCATCGACCGGCTCAGGCAGCCCGAACCTGCCGCCGAGCCCGTCAGCGCCCCGTTTGCCGGCGGAAAGGCCCCCGCCGAGGGTGTCTTGCTGGCCGTGCACGGGCTGGCCGGCGGCACCGGGGCGACGACGCTTGCCGTCAACCTCGCCTGGGAACTGGCCCACGTCGAGAAGAAGGGCGACCAGCCGCGCGTCTGCCTGCTGGATTTCGGGCTGCAGTTCGGGTCGGCGGCCACGTTCCTCGACCTGCCCCGGCGCGAGGTCGTCTACGAGTTGTGGTCGGACACCGAAAGCATGGACGAGGACATCTTCAAGCAGGCCCTCGAAAGCTACGAGCAGAAGCTCTGGGTTCTGACGGCGCCCAGCGATGTGCTGCCGCTCGACATGATCACCCCCGAGGACGTGACGCGCGTGCTCGATCTTGCGCGGAACCATTTCGACTATGTCATCGTCGACATGCCGACAACGCTCGTCCAGTGGACGGAAACCGTGCTGACGAACGCGCAGGTGTACTTCACCACGCTCGAACTGGACATGCGCTCGGCGCAGAACGCGCTGCGCATGAAGCGCGCGCTCCAGTCCGAGGACCTACCCGTGGAGAAGCTGCGCTTCTGCATGAACCGCGCGCCCAAGTTCACCGATCTCAACGGCAAGGCGCGGGTCAAGCGCATGGCCGAAAGCCTGGAAATCGGAATCGAGGTCCAGCTTCCCGATGGTGGCCGGCAAGTCCCGCACAGCGCCGATCACGGCCAACCGCTGGCCGTGGCGGCCCCCAAGAACCCGCTGCGCCGCGAAATCGCCCGTCTTGCCGGATCGCTGCACGCGCTCGGCAAGACCGACGCCGAGGCCGCGTAACCCGAAAAAAGGCGAAAGATGTTTTCACGCTACAAGAAATCCAACGCGACCCCGGTGAAGCCCGCCCAGACGCCCGAGGCCCCCGACGCGCCCGCGCCCGGGCCCGAGCCGGCGGCGCCCAAGGCGGAATCGTTGCGCAAGCCAGCGCAGAAGGCCGCGGCCGCCCCCGCGCCCAAGGACAAGGAACGCAAGCGCAAGGAACGGCTGGCCGAGATCAAGCTGGACCTGCACCGCGCGCTGCTGGACAACCTGAACCTTGCCGCGATCGACAGCGCGTCCGAGGCCGACCTGCGCGCCGAGATCAGTTCGATCGCGGCCGAGGTCCTCGAGGAAAAGAGCATCGTGCTCAACCGCGAGGACCGCTCGACGCTCACGCAGGAACTCTACGACGAGGTCAAGGGCCTCGGGCCGCTGGAAACGCTGCTGCAGGACGATTCGGTCAACGACATCCTCGTGAACGGGCCGCACAAGATATTCGTCGAGCGGTCGGGGCGGCTGGAACTCAGCGACGTGACCTTCAAGGATGAAAAGCACCTGCTGCGGATCATCGACAAGATCGTCAGCGCGGTCGGCCGCCGCGTGGACGAATCCAACCCCTACGTGGACGCGCGGCTTGCCGACGGCTCGCGTTTCAACGCGATGGTCCCGCCGATCGCCGTGGACGGCTCGCTCGTCTCGATCCGGAAGTTCAAGAAGGACAAGCTGGGCATCGACGACCTTGTGGGGTTCGGCGCCTTCTCCGAGGAAATGGCGGCCTACCTGCAGGCGGCCGTGGCCTGCCGCCTCAACGTCATCGTGTCCGGCGGGACGGGCTCGGGCAAGACGACCACGCTCAACGCGCTGTCGAGCTTCATCGACAATGCCGAGCGGATCCTGACGATCGAGGATACCGCGGAGCTCCAGCTGCAACAGGCCCATGTCGGCCGGATGGAAAGCCGCCCGCCCAACGTCGAGGGCAAGGGCGAGGTCAGCCCGCGGGACTGTCTCAAGAACGCGCTGCGGATGCGCCCGGACCGGATCATCGTGGGCGAGACCCGCGGCGAGGAAGTGATCGACATGCTGCAGGCCATGAATACCGGCCATGACGGCTCGATGACGACGATCCACGCCAACAACGCGCGCGATGCCATCGCCCGGCTGGAAAACATGGTCGCCATGGCCGGGATCGAGATGCCGCTCAAGGCCGTGCGCAGCCAGATCGCCTCGGCCGTCAACCTGATCGTGCAGGCCAGCCGCCTGCAGGACGGCTCGCGCCGCATGACCTCGATCACCGAGATAACCGGCATGGAGGGCGACGTGATCTCGATGCAGGAGATATTCCGCTTCCAGCGCATGGGCATGAGCCCGGACAACAAGATCATCGGCCATTTCACGGGATCGGGCGTGCGGTCCAACTATTCCGAACGCTTCCGGCTGTGGGGCTATGACCTGCCGCCGGGCATCTACGAACCCACCGAGGCGGAGTAACAACCATGACCGTGAGCGCCGAACCGATAATATACGGGCTGATCTTCATCGGTGTGCTGGTCCTCGTCGAGGGGGTCTACCTCACGGTGTTCGGCAAATCGATCAGCCTCAACAGCCGCGTGAACCGCCGGCTGGAAATGCTCGACAAGTCGGGCAACCGTCAGGAAGTGATGGAACAGTTGCGCAAGGAGATGTCCCAGCATCTTCGAGCGCGCAAGATACCGCTCTACTCGATCCTGTCGCACAAGGCGCAGAAGGCGGCGATCGCGTTCACGCCGCGGCAGCTGGTCATGCTGATGGGCGGGTTGAGCCTGCTGGCCTTCATCGCCCTTTCCGTGGGCACGGCGACCTCTTTGCCGGTACGCGGCGCGGTGGCCGTCGCCATGGGGGTCGGCGGCGTGTTCACCTGGATCAACTTCAAGGCCGGCAAGCGCATGGCCCTGTTGGAGGAACAGCTCCCGGACGCGATCGAGCTGATGGTGCGGTCGCTGCGCGTGGGGCATCCGTTCTCCGCCGCGGTGTCCATCGTCGCGACCGAGGTCGCCGACCCCCTCGCCACGGAGTTCGGCATCATCGCCGACGAATCCGCCTACGGCCGCGAGGTGGGCGACGCGCTCAAGGACATGGCCGAACGGCTCGACATGCAGGATCTGCGCTTCCTCGCCGTCGCCGTGACGATCCAGCAGCAATCGGGCGGCAACCTCGCCGAGATCCTCGCCGGTCTCGCCAAGGTGATCCGCGCGCGCTTCCGCCTGTTCCGGCGGGTCAAGGCGATCACCGCCGAGGCGAAATGGTCCGGCAACTTCCTGTCGGCCTTCCCGCTGCTCGCGCTGGTCGGGATACAGGTGATCAAGCCCGATTATTACGACAAGGCGATGGAACACCCCTACTTCATCCCGGCCTGCATCGTTGTCGGGGCGCTGCTCGTGCTCAACCTCGTGGTGATGCGCGCGCTCGTGACGATCAAGGTCTGAGGAGGCCAGACAATGCAATTCCTAAGCCGGATCCCGACCTTCCTGACGGACACGCTCGGCCCGTTCGGCCCAATGATCGTCATCGGCGTGCTGGGCGTGCTGCTCATCCTGCTCACGATCCCGATCATCGTCCGCGACAAGAACGACCCGCTGCAGAAGCTAAAGCAGTCCTCGTCGGGCGCCAAGACCGACGACAGCCCCAAGAAAAAGAACCTGCGGGCCGGCAACCGCAACCAGAAGCTGGACAAGTACGCCACCTTCCTCGAACCGCAGAACGAGAAGGAGCTTTCGCAGGTCCGGCTGTTGCTGATGCAGGCCGGCTACAGGCACCGCGACTCGGTACGCTATTTCCACTTCGCGCAATTCGCCCTCGGGATGGGGCTTCTGATCCTCGGCGTGTTGTATTTCCTGTTCTTCCTGTCCGATCAGGAAACCAGCACCCAGCAGACCATGATGTACATCCTCGGCCCCGGCGCCGTGGGCTATGTCATGCCCAAGTACTGGGTGACCAAGCGCAAGCAGAAACGGCAGGAAGAAATCGCCGACGGGTTTCCCGACAGCCTCGACATGATGCTTGTCTGCGTCGAGGCGGGGCAATCCCTCGACCAGACGATCATCCGCGTCTCCCGGGAAATCCGCGCCTCCTTCCCCGCGCTGGCCGAAGAATACGAGATCGTCGCGCACCAGATCAAGGCGGGCCGCGACAAGCCCTCGGTTTTCGGGGATCTGGCCGATCGCTGCGGTGTGCAGGACATCTCCAGCTTCGTGACCGTCCTGGTCCAGTCGCAGACCTTCGGCACCTCGATCGCCGAGGCGCTGCGCGTCTATGCCGGCGAGATGCGTGACAAACGTGTCATGCGCGCCGAGGAAAAGGCCAACAAGATCCCGGTCAAGATGACACTGGCCACGATGATGTTTACAGTGCCCGCATTGCTGATCATCCTCGTCGGCCCGTCGGTTCTGGGCATCATGGAGCTCTTCTCGATGGCCGGCCAGTAACGGAAAGGACCGGATGGCACGTCTGGCGGCCGTTCTCATGACATCGCTGGCCGTCGCGGCCTGCGGCCCCGCCCCGGCCCCCGACGGCCCCTTCGCCCCGGGCACCGCGCGCGACGGGGAGGCGGTTGACGGGCTTGTCGTGGGGCACAGGCTGGTGGCCGCCGGGGAATACGAACTGGCCATCGACGCCTTTTCGCGCGCCGCGCTCGACCACGGGATGACGGCCGACGTGATGGCCGGGCTCGGCAGTGCCCATCTGCATCTGGGCCGCCTCGGTACCGCCGAGAAACTGCTGCGCGACGCCGTCGACAAGGAAGACGCCACCCCCGAGACGTGGAACAACCTCGGCGTCATCCTCATGGAACAGGGCGAGACCGCCGAGGCCGAACAGGTGTTTCGCCGGGCCTACGCGCTCGACGATGGCGAAAGTGACGCGATTCGCGACAATCTGCGCTTGGCCCTCGCAAAATCGCAAAAATCCCTTTATGCTGGCGGCAACGAACAAGGCTACAAATTGGTACGGCGGGGCAGCAGCGACTACCTGATCCGCGAGATACCATGACCGAGGCAGAAGCAGCAAAAGGACGCAGACATGCGCCACCGCGTTTTCATCACCCTGTGCACCACCGGTGTCATGGCCCTGTCTGCCTGTGACACGCAAACGGGCGATGACGTCGACCGCGCCTTTCAGGGCGTCAACGTCGTCGATGAAACCAACCTCAACGACGTGATGCTCACCGTGGCGGACCCGAACGAGGCCGTTTCGTATTTCCAGCGCGCCACCGGCGAGAACCCCGACCGGATCGACCTGCAGCGCGGTCTGGCCAAATCCCTCATACGGGCCAAGCGCCATACCGAGGCCGTGCCGGCATGGAAGCGCGTGGTCGATCACGCCGAGGCCACGAACGAGGACCGCGTCGATTACGCCGACGCGCTGATCCGCAACAACGAATGGAAACGCGCCGACGAGGTGCTCGACGCCATCCCCCCCACCTTCGAGACGTTCAAGCGCTACCGCCTCGAGGCGATGGTCGCCGACAGCAACGAGGAATGGGACAAGGCCGACAGTTTCTACGAAACCGCCATCGGCCTGACGACTCGTCCGGCGGGCGTGATGAACAACTGGGGCTACTCCAAGTTGACGCGCGGCGATTACGCGGCGGCCGAACGGCTGTTTTCCGACGCGATCCGGCAGGACGACACGATGTTCACGGCCAAGAACAACCTTGTCATGGCCCGCGGGGCCCAGCAGAAATACGCGCTGCCCGTCATCCCCGCCTCGCAGGTCGAACGCGCCCAGCTTCTTCACACGCTCGGCCTGTCGGCCATCAAGCAGGGCGATACCAGTATCGGCAAGGGCCTGCTGCGCGACGCGATCGAAACCCATCCGCAGCATTTCGAGGCCGCCGCCCGCAGCTTGCGCGCGCTCGAAGGCAACCTGACCAACTAGCACGCGGAAGGCGTCGACGGATGCACATCACCTCTACCGCGGCGCTCTGGTTCCTGCCCTTTGCCGTGCCGGTCTGCCTCTGGGTCATCTGGAGCGACCTGCGCGCCATGCGCATCCCCAACACGGCCGTCATGACGCTGGTTGCCATCTTCGTGCTTGTCGGGCTCGTCGCGCTGCCGCTGGCCGACTATCCGTGGCGGCTGACGCATCTGGTGGTCGTGCTCATCACGGGGATCGTGGCCAATGCGGCGGGGCTCGTGGGCGCGGGCGACGCCAAGTTCGCCGCCGCCGCCGCCCCGTTCGTGGCACTGGGTGATCTCACGCTGGTCTGCGTGATCTTCGCGGCCAGCCTGCTGGGCGCCTTCGTCACCCACCGCATCGCCATGTACTCGCCCCTGCGCCGCATGGCCCCCCACTGGGAAAGCTGGTCGCGCGGCAAGAAATTCCCGATGGGGTTCGCGCTCGGCGGAACGCTTGTCCTCTATCTCGGGCTCGGCGTCGCATACGGAAGCTGAGGCGCGCCGCGCCGCGCCACGCCGCGCCTCTGCCCGATCCTTTCCTTAATTTGCGCATTTTCTGCCCCCATCCTCGCGGCGAAGCGCGCGGGCCGGGCAGGCCCGCGACAACTGGCAACACCAACCGGCAGGTCACCCCGATGAACATGCAAGCCAGCACCGGCGTCCAGGCGCCCCCGCCGCCCTCGCGGCTCGAAGACATGCAACTGCCCATCGTGATGATGCGCGACATCGTGCTCAAGACGATGTTCCGCAAGAACCTCGACCTCGTGTCGGAACTGGCGACCGCCGTCTGCCTGCCCCGCGCGATCACGCAGGAAATCGTGGACATGGCCCGCCAGCAGACCCTTGTCGAGGCCACCGGCACGCTCAACGCCAATTCCGGCGGCGAGATGGGCTATCAACTCACCGAGGCGGGCAAGTCCCGCGCGCTCGACGCGTTGTCGCAATCGGAATATTTCGGCGCCATGCCCGTGCCGCTGGACGTCTACCGCGAACAGGTCAAGCGGCAGTCAATCCGCAACATCCAGATCACCCGCGAGGAACTGACCAGCGCGATGGGCCATCTTGTCCTGCCGGACAACCTGCTTGACCATCTCGGGCCGGCCGTGTCGGCGGGCCGGTCGATCCTGATGTACGGGCCGCCGGGCAACGGCAAATCGTCGATCTCCAACGGCATCCGCGACGCGATGGGGGACAAGATATACGTCCCGCGCGCCATCGAGTATGCCGGGCAGGTCATCACGGTCTACGACCCGATCGTGCACTCCAAGGCCGAGGCGCAGCAGGATGATCCCAACGCGCTGCGGCGGCGGCGCACCTTCGATGAACGTTACGTGCGGTGCGAACGGCCCACCGTCATCACCGGGGGCGAGCTGAGCCTCGAAATGCTCGACCTCGTCTACAACCCCACCGCCCGCACCTATCAGGCGCCGCTGCAACTGAAATCCACCGGCGGCATCTTCATCGTGGACGACCTCGGCCGTCAGGCCGAATCCCCGCAGAGCCTGATCAACCGCTGGATCGTCCCGCTGGAGGAATCCAAGGATATCCTCGCCCTTCAATCGGGCGAGAAATTCGAGGTACCGTTCGACACGCTGGTGATCTTCTCGACCAACTTCCACCCCAACGAGATCTTCGACAAGGCCGCCCTGCGCCGCATCTTCTACAAGATCAAGGTGGACGGCCCCTGTCAGGAGGATTTCCTCAAGATCTTCGCGATGGTCGCGCGCAAGAAGGGAATGCCGCTGGACGAGGGGGCCTTGGTGCATCTGCTCAAGGCGAAATACCCCACCATCGACAATGTCTACGCCAACTACCAGCCGGTCTTCCTGATCGACCAGATGATGGCCATCTGCGAATTCGAGGGCATCCCCTACCAGATGACGCCGGAGCTGATCGACCGGGCATGGGCGAACATGTTCGTCCGCGACGAGGATATCGCGCACTGAATTGACGGGCCGCGCGGCGCCGCACCACCGGGTTCTTTCCTTCGGCGCGGCGCCGCCCTACCTT
The DNA here is from genome assembly GCF_047086965.1 of Roseovarius halophilus (ex Wu et al. 2025). Classification (NCBI taxonomy): domain Bacteria; kingdom Pseudomonadati; phylum Pseudomonadota; class Alphaproteobacteria; order Rhodobacterales; family Roseobacteraceae; genus Roseovarius; species Roseovarius halophilus (ex Wu et al. 2025). The sequence goes on from NZ_JBKOTX010000070.1 coordinate 12,994, forward strand.
GCCGGCATGGTTGCGCTTCCGTCCGAATTTCACGACTGGTTCACCGCGCGCGGCTGGTCGCTGCACCCGCACCAGCACGAGATGCTCGACCGCGCGGACGATCCGGCGACCCTGCTCATCGCGCCCACTGGCGGGGGCAAGACGCTGGCGGGCTTCCTGCCCACGCTGGCCGAGCTCGCGACCCACCCCCTTGATGCCGACGCGATACATACGCTTTACATATCGCCGCTCAAGGCCCTCGCCGCCGACATCAAGCGCAACCTGCGCACCCCGGTTGACGAGATGGCGCTGCCCATCCGAATCGAGGATCGCACCGGCGACACCTCGGCCCATGTCAAGCGCCGGCAGCGCGTCGCCCCCCCCGACATCCTGCTGACGACCCCAGAAAGCCTCGCGCTTATGACTTCCTACGAGGACGCGCCGCGCATGTTCGCCGGCCTTCAGCGCGTGGTGATCGACGAGATTCACGCACTGGCGGAATCGAAACGCGGCGACCAGCTCATGCTGGCGCTGTCGCGTCTGCAGGCGCTCTGCCCCGGCCTGCGCCGCGCCGGCCTGTCGGCCACGGTCGAAGACCCCGAGTCCATTGCCCGGTTCCTCGCCCCGCACCCCGCGCCCTGCCGGATCATCAATGCCGAACCGGGCCCGGACCCCGACATCGCCATGCTCGACACCGCCGCGCCGCCGCCATGGGCGGGCGGGGGCGCGGCCCACGCCATCCCTGCCGTTCTGGACGAAGTGCGGCGGCACAGGACCACGCTGATCTTCCACAACACCCGGGCACAGGCCGAGATTTTCTTTCATAATCTGTGGCTGGCCAACGAGGACGCGCTGCCCATCGGCATCCACCACGGCTCGCTCGACCGTGGCCAGCGCGAGCGGGTCGAGGCCGCAATGCAGCGCGGCGACCTGCGCGCGGTCGTCTGCACCGGCAGCCTCGATCTGGGGATCGACTGGGGCGATGTGGACCTCGTGATCCAGATCGGCGCGCCCAAGAACGTCAAGCGGCTGGTGCAGCGGATCGGCCGCGCCAACCACCGCTACAACGCGCCCTCCAAGGCGCTGCTGGTCCCCGCCAACCGCTTCGAGGTGGTCGAATGCCGCGCCGCGCTCGAGGCCGTGCGCGCCCGTGATCTGGATGGCGCGCCGCGCGGCCCCGGCCCGCGCGACGTGCTGTGCCAGCACATCCTCATCCGCGCCTGCGCGGGGCCGTTCGACGCCGACGCGCTGTTCGCCGAAGTCATAGGCGCCGGCGCCTATGCCGATCTGTCCCGCGCCGCATTCGACGCCTGCCTCGATTTCTGCGCGACGGGCGGCTATGCCTTGCGCGCCTATGACCGGTGGCAACGCCTGAAACAAAGGCCGGACGGCCTGTGGCAACTGCGCGACCCGCGCGCGGCCCGGCTCATCCGGATGAACATCGGCACCATACAGGACAGCGACCTGCTCAAGGTGCGGATGCACCGGAACCGGGGCGGCAAACCCCTTGGCGAGATCGAGGAAGGCTTTGCCGCCGCGCTCAGCCCCGGAGACACCTTCCTGATCGGGGGCCAGATCGTGCGGTTCGAGTCCTTGCGCGAGATGACGGTACAGGTCAGCCGTGATCCGGGCCGGACGCCCAAGATCGCAACCTTCGCCGGGACGAAATTCGCCACTTCCACGCAGCTTTCCGACCGGATTCTGCGGATGCTTGCGCAAGACGACTGGCCCGAGCTTCCCGACCACACGCGAGACTGGCTGCACCTGCACCGCGACCTGTCACGCCTGCCGCAGGCCGGTCGCCTGCTGATCGAGAGTTTCCCGCACGCGGGGCGGGAACATGCCTGCATCTACGGCTTTGCCGGGCGCAACGCGCAGCAGACACTGGGCCTGCTGCTGACCAAGCGGATGGAGGAGACCGGGCTGGCGCCCTTGGGCTTCGTCGCGACGGATTACGCGACGCTGATCTGGGGGCTTGAGCCGTTGACGGACGCGGCGGCGCTTTTCGACCGGCAGGCGCTGCGCGACGGGCTGGACACATGGCTGGGCGGCAACGCGCTGATGAAACGCACGTTCCGCGCCTCGGCCACCATCGCCGGGCTCATACAGCGCAACGCGCCGCAGGCGCGCAAGTCGGGTCGGCAGGCCACCATGTCATCCGACATCATCTATGACACGCTGGCCAAGTACGATCCCGGGCACCTGTTGCTGGACATCACGCGGCAGGAAGCCATGAGCGGGCTGATCGACTTCGGCAGGATCGACGAAATGCTCGACCGCATCGGCGACCGGATAGACCTGCTGCGCCTGCCCCGGGTCACGCCCCTTGCCGCGCCACTGTTCCTCGAGGCCGGGCGAACCCCGGTCGATGGCGCGGCACGGGAACGGCTGCTGGCAGAGGAGACAGAAAAGCTGATGCAGACGGCCGGGCTGGCAAGCTGAGGCTTGAAACGCCCGGGCCAAGCTGGAAAGACCAGGGCATGAACGGGCACGATTTCACTCTTGCGGGCGCGGTGCTCAGGGCGCTCGGGTCGGGCGCGCTGCACTGGCCGGCGCAACGGCTCCTCTGCGTGTCGGACCTGCACCTTGGCAAGTCCGAGCGGCAGGCGCGCCTGCGCGACGCGGCCCTGCCCCCCTACGAGACACGCGACACGCTGGCCCGCCTCGAAGAGGACCTGCGCCGCACCGGGGCCGAAACGGTCGTCTGCCTCGGCGACAGTTTCGATGACCGCGACGCCGCCGAGGCCCTGCCCGAGGACGAAAAGCTCTGGATCACCGCGTTGCAGGCGGGGCGGCGGTGGGTCTGGATCGAGGGCAACCATGATCCGGGCCCGGTCAGCATGGCCGGCACCCATCTGGCGGAACTGCCCCTGCCCCCGCTCGTTTTCCGGCACATCGCGCAACCCGGCCGCAGCGGGGAACTTTCGGGACATTATCATCCCAAGGTCAGGGTCAGGACGCGCGCCGGGCCGGTCACGCGCGCTGCCTTCCTGATCGACGCCGACCGCGTGATCCTGCCGGCCTACGGCACCTATACCGGGGGCCTTTACAGCCATGATCCTGCGCTTGCCGGGCTCATGCGGCCCGAGGCGCTTGCCGTGATGACGGGCCCGGCCGTTCATGTCCTGCCGATGCCGCGCTGACCCGGCGCCCGGCCGCCCCGATCCGATTTGGCGCATGGCCGGAGTTCACATTCCCCGGATCGCCGCCTAGTGTCGGAACATTCTCGCAATGGTGGACATGCCGATGACGACCGAATTCAGCCCCGAAACGGCGCGCGCCATTCACCGCAGCTTCGCCGCGCAATCCATGATGGCGACGCTCGGCGCGCGCCTGACGGATGTCGGCGCAGGCCGCGTCGAGATCACGGCCCCTATCCTTGAAACCAGTCGCCAGCAGCACGGCTACGCCCATGCCGGGCTGACCTTCGCGATCGGTGACAGCGCGGCAGGGTACGCGGCGCTCGGCATCCTGCCCCCGGATCAAGAGGTCCTGACGACGGAGATGAAGATCAACCTGCTGGCCCCCGCCCGTGGCGAGCGGCTGATCGCGCGGGGGCGCGTCGTCAAGCCGGGGCGGCGGCTGGTGATCGTGCAGTCGGACGTGTTCGCGCTGGTCGAGGGCGTGGAAACCCATGTGGCGCTGATGACCGGTACAATGATGCCCGTGCCGCCCGTATGAGAACCCCGGGCGGTGGCCCGGGGTTGTGTCGCGATGGCATCAACGGGCTGTTTGCCCGGCCGTCAGGCCGTCAGGCCCTCGGGCTCCGCCAGATCGTTCGCCCGGCAGCAGGCCGTCACGGTGTTGGCCAGCAGGCAGGCGATCGTCATCGGGCCGACGCCTCCCGGCACCGGCGTGATCGCGCCCGCGCGCTCCTTGGCGCTTTCGAACTCCACGTCGCCAACCAGCCGGGTCTTGACGCTGCCATCCTCGTTGGTGCCCTTCTCGGGCGCCTCGATCCGGTTGATGCCCACGTCGATCACCGTGGCCCCTTCCTTGATCCAGTCGCCCGTCACCATCTCCGGCCGGCCCACCGCGGCCACCACGATATCGGCGCGACGCACCACGCCGGGCAGATCCTTGGTCCGCGAATGCGCGATCGTCACCGTGCAGCTGTCACCCAGCAGAAGATGCGCCATGGGCTTGCCCACGATGTTGCTGCGCCCGATCACCACCGCGTCCATGCCCGACAGGCTGCCGTGGTGGTCGCGCAGCATCATCAGGCTGCCAAGCGGCGTGCAGGGCACCATGCTTTTCTGCCCCGTCCCCAGCAGGCCCACGTTGGAAATGTGGAACCCGTCCACGTCCTTGGCCGGATTGATCGCGTTGATGACGAGGTCCGAGTCGATGTGATCGGGCAACGGCAACTGCACCAGGATGCCATGCACCGCCGGATCATTGTTCAGCTTGTCGATCAGGGCCAGCAAATCGGCCTGTGACGTGTCGGCATCGAGCTTGTGTTCGTAGGAGTTCATCCCGGCTTCGACCGTCTGCTTGCCCTTCGAGCGGACATAGACCTGGCTGGCCGGGTCCTCGCCCACCAGAACCACGGCAAGGCCGGGCGTTATGCCGTGGTCATCCTTCAGCCGCGCCACGTGGGCCGCAACCTTTTCCCGCACTTTTGCGGCAAACGCCTTGCCGTCGATGATCTGCGCCGTCATTACGTTTCCTCTCGGTCGGGCAAGGCGGAGCCGGGCCCGCCCTGCGCAAAATGCGGGCCGGGTCGCCCCGGCCCGGTTTCAGAACAGGCCTTCGATCTCGCCCGCGTCGCCGAGACGGATGTTTTCCGCCGCGGGCTTGGACGGCAGGCCCGGCATGGTCATGATCTCGCCGCAGACGACGACCACGAACCCCGCCCCGGCCGAAAGGCGCACCTCGCGGATGGGCACGCTGTGCCCCGTGGGGGCGCCGCGCAGGTTGGGGTCGGTCGAGAAGCTGTACTGCGTCTTTGCCATGCAGACCGGCAGGTTGCCGTATCCCTGCTCCTCCCAGAGCTTGAGCTGGTCGCGGATCTTCTTGTCGGCCAGCACCTCGTCGGCGCGGTAGATGCGTTTCGCGATGGTCTCGATCTTCTCGAAAAGCGGCATGTCATCGGGGTAGAGCGGGCCGAAATTCGCGCTGCCGCCATCGACGATCTCGACGACCTTCTGCGCCAGCCCTTCCGACCCTTCCGAGCCGAGTTCCCAGTGGCGCGACACCACCGCCTCGGCGCCGTGTTCCCGGACATAGTCCTTGACGGCCTGCACTTCGGCCTCGGTGTCGTTGACGAAATGGTTGATCGCCACCACCACGGGCACGCCGAAGGATTTGACGTTCTCGATGTGCCGGCCAAGGTTCGGACACCCGGCCTTGACGGCCTCGACGTTCTCCGCGCCGAGATCGGCCTTGGCCACGCCGCCGTTCATCTTCATCGCACGGACCGTGGCCACGACGACCACGGCCGACGGCGAAAGGCCCGCCTTGCGGCACTTGATGTTCATGAATTTCTCGGCCCCCAGATCGGCGCCGAAGCCCGCTTCGGTCACGACGTAATCGCTGGTCTTGAGCGCCGTCTGCGTCGCGATGACCGAGTTGCAGCCATGCGCGATGTTGGCGAACGGCCCGCCATGCACGAAGGCCGGGTTGTTTTCCAGCGTCTGCACGAGGTTGGGCTGCATCGCGTCCTTGAGCAGAACGGTCATTGCGCCCTCGGCCTTGATGTCGCGGCAGTAAACGGGGGTGCGGTCGCGCCGGTAGGCGACGATCATCGCGCCGAGACGCTCCTCAAGGTCTTTCAGGTCGCTTGCCAGACACAGGATCGCCATGACTTCGGAGGCCACGGTGATGTCGAACCCGCCCTCGCGCGGGAACCCGTTGGCCACCCCGCCCAGCGAGCAGGTGATCTGCCGCAACGCGCGGTCGTTCATGTCCACAACCCGGCGCCACTGGACCCGCCGCACGTCGATTTCCTGTTCGTTGCCCCAGTAGATGTGGTTGTCGATCATCGCCGACAGCAGCGAATGCGCCGAGGTGATCGCGTGGAAGTCGCCCGTGAAGTGCAGGTTCATGTCCTCCATCGGAACCACCTGCGCCCGGCCGCCGCCGGCGGCGCCACCCTTCATCCCGAAATTGGGCCCAAGGCTGGCCTCGCGGATGCAGATCATCGCCTTCTTGCCGATCCGGTTTAGACCGTCGCCCAGCCCGACCGTCGTCGTTGTCTTGCCCTCGCCGGCCGGCGTCGGGTTGATCGCCGTCACAAGGATCAGCTTGCCATTCTCGTTGGACTTCACCGTGTTGATGTAGTCCTGGCTGACCTTCGCCTTGTCATGGCCGTAAGGCAGCAGGTGTTCGCCGGGAATACCAAGCTTGTCACCGATCTCCTGGATGGGTTTCTTGTTGGCTTCGCGGGCGATCTCGATATCGGATTTATGGCTCATCGTGTTTCCTCGTGGTGGCCGCCGGGCGGGTTGCGTGCCTTGGCTATATCCGGTCCGCAGCGGTACACAAATTGCGAATCCGACACATCCGGACCTGCTTGCGGCGGGCTGTCGCAGCCGGGTTTCTGATCGGAAACATATTCGAGGCACATGAAACCGGCGCCGCCCATAAGCCCGCGACACCGCGAACGGACCCCGCCAAACACGCAGGGGCAGCGCCGTGGCGCTGCCCCTCTTACCGTTATCCCGACAGGCGCCGGGTCGGGGTCACAGGAACATGAAATCGTCCTGCGACAGGTCCGCGGCCGATACGCCCTCGAGCACGATGGTATGACCCGCAAGCGCCACCTCGGCACCGTCCTCCCCGTCGGTGATCGACAGGTCGTCGAAGGTGACACCGGTAAGGCGCAGCGCCTCGGTGCCGTCTTCGAAATCGGTGATGATGTCGACCTCGCCGGCCTTCACGGTGTTGAACACGAACATGTCATCACCGTCGCCGCCGGTCATGGTGTCGTCGCCATTGCCGCCATTGACGGTATCGTCGCCCGCGCCACCATCGACCAGATCGTCACGGCCGCCGCCGGCCACGAAATCGTCCCCGTCATCGCCGGTCACGGTATCGTTGCCTTCGCCGCCGCCAAGGCTGTCATTGCCCAGACCGCCCGAGACGAGGTCCATGCCGGTGCCGCCGCCCATCAGGTCGTCGCCCTCACCGCCGAGCACGGTGTCGTTCTGGCCGCCGCCGCCGATCGTGTCGTTGCCCGTCTCGCCCAGCACATGGTCGGTCCCGAAGCCGCCGTTGACGAAGTCATCGTCGGCGCCGCCGGACACCGCGTCGTCACCGAAGCCACCGCCGATCGTGTCGTTGCCGGCCCCGCCGTTGACGACATCGTTGTCGAAGCCGCCACCAAGGCTGTCGTTGCCGCCATTGCCGTTGACCAGATCGTCACCGGGACCGGCCCCGAGGATATCGTCGCCTTCATCCCCCACAAGCGTATCCGGCGCGTCCGTCCGACCGGTTGCCGAGTTGTCCACCGACAGGTTGTCCAGCTCGAAGACCACCGTGCTGTCCGAGGCGGTGTCGGTATCGTCGCCCTCGTAGGCCACGGCGATCTGCGCAAGGCCGCTGGTGCTGTCCGACGCGGGAATGAAATCGATGGTTTCCGGCCCGTTGTTGCCGGTCGCATCGCCCGCGATGTACTGGTCGAAGACGGGGCTGGACGGATCGCTCAGGTCAAAGACCATCACGCCGCTGTCACGTTCCAGCCCGATGAAGGCGTAATGCGTGCCTTCCACGACGCCCACGGCGACCGCTTCGGGCTCGACGCCCTTGTTGTCCGACCGGCCGTCGAACTCGCCCTCGTCCTCGTTGAACAGCTCGGGGCGGATTTCGGCCACCAGCTGCGAGAACTGCGACCCGCTGTCGAACACGACTTCTCCGGCCTCGTCATAGATGGTGAACGACCGCGCCCCGTAGTGATACAGCTGGTCGTAATCCCCGTCGCCATCGGTGTCGCCCAGGTCGCTGCGCACTTCCAGCTTGCCGAGATTTTCTTCCTGCTGGAGAATATCGGCATTCGGGAAGGCTTCGGGGTCAAGCTCCAGATCCTCGATATCCGCCTCGGTGGCGTCGCGCGCGTCGCCCTCGTTGGCGGTGAAGATGTAGGTGGTGCCGTCGATCTCGGCCGCCGAGATGGCATCGGGCTGCCGCATCCCGAAGAGGTTGTCGTAGTTCTGCAGGTTGATCGCGTTGTCGTCGTTCGACGCGTCCAGCTCGAACCCTTCCTCGGACCGATCGACAAGACCGAAGCCGCGGATGTCGCTGACCTCCATGTTGACCAGATCGACCACCGCGTAGGCGTTGGCCTCCTGCAGCGACACCCACGCGGTCTCGCCGTCAGGCAGCACGGTGATGTATTCCGGCTCCAGATCCTCGGACACGGATTTCTCCGGCTCCAGCAGAACGCCGGCCTCGCGCAGCGCGTCCTCCTGCCCGTCGAAGCCCGTAAAATCCAGCGTCACCGCCTGCGCCTCGGCCGCGCCGTTGCTCACATCGATGATCGACACGCCGCCAAGCGGGTCAGTCTCGTCAAGCGGCTCGCCCTCGTTGGCCACCAGAACCTTGCCCCCATCGGGGGTGAACGTCACCATGTCGGGCAGGTTGCCCACCTCGACGGTGTTCAGCAGCGTGCCGTCCGTGTCGAACAGCGCCACTTGCCCGTTCGCGTCTTCCGGCGTCACGGCAACCGCCACGGCCACGAGGCCGTTCTTGACGGCAACCGACTGCACGCCGTCGAAGCCCTCGATCACCGACAGGTCGAAATCGTCCAGCTTGTCGCCGCTGGCGATGTCGAACACGTCAACGCGGTCCTGCGCGCCATTGGTCACGTAAGCGATGCCGTCCTCGGCCGACACGACCTCCGAGTCGCCGGCATCCGCCTCGGTCCCGTCGGCAACCAGTTCGTTTACCACCGAAATGCCGAGCCCCGGCGCTTCTTCGTCCAGCAGGATACGGTCAACGTCGCCGTTGCGGGCAAGCTGCACGATGCGGGCATCGTTGAAAACGTCCGTTTCGCCCCGCGCGAAGGCGGTGTCCGCATCCGGGAAATTCGCCGCCATGTAGTCACCGAGCGCTTCCTGCTCACCTAGGATATCCTCGGCCTCCGGGTCGGTCGTCGTGCCGCCGTCCCGCGTGAGGTAGGTGATGTCGGACGCGAGCTCCTGGAACGGATAGCCGTCGCCGTTGTTCTCCACGAGGAAGTTCAGCGTGACCATGCGGACGCTTTCGGGCGCCGCCCCGGTCAGAGCGCCGTCACGGACGATGACGATGTCCTCGCCCGTCGCCGGGTCCACCAGCGAAACGGTCTCGATGCGCGTGCCCTCGGTGGCGACCTGCGGCATCCCGGTGTCGGGATCGACGACGTAGTTGCCCGCCTCGTCGGTCACCAGCTCCTGCGCCGCGCCGTCCTCGTCGAAGCTGACGCGGAACCCGCCAATCTGCAGGAAACGGCCGGGCGTGTTGCCGGCCTCGGTATCGGTGTCGGCGACCGCGTGCTCCAGCAGCATCAGCAGCCCCTCTGGGGCCAGCGTCACCATGGTCAGGCCGTTGTCGAAGCGCAGGGAATTCTGAAGGTCCAGCTGCGACAGCAGCCCGTCGCCGGCATCGGTGCCGGTATCCGTGGCCGACCCGATCTCGGCCCGGATGCCGCCGCCGTTCTTGAACGACACCATCACCGTGTCGTCCACTTCCCGCGCCGCGGCGAGATTGGCATCGGCCGACAGGTTGCCGAGGTTGCTTTCCTCTGTCCGCACGGTTTCGCGGCGACCGTCAAGGAACACGTCATGCGCTCCGAAAACGACGCTGTCGGCCTGGTCCACGATGGCCTGAACGGCGCTTGTGAGGTCCTCGACGATATCGGCCTTGGCCGAGTTGGCAAGCGCGGCGTCCAGCGTAGCCTCGCCGGTGACGTCCAGAACGCCCTGTTCGTCGGTGGCGAATGTGCCGGAAACCGTCTCGTCGATGCTTTCGGGCATCAGCACGCCGCTTTCGTCGAACTCGGCCACAAGGCGGCCGAGATAGCTGTACTCGCCGTCCGTCGACACGAGCGCCACGGGGTCGCCGTCGGCATTCTCGGTCACGAAGGGATAGCTTTCGGCGGCCTCGTCGCCGTCGCGCAGCCGGTCCTCGTCATCCGCCTGCAGGGTGTTGGACCCGCCGGCGATGATGATGTCGACGCCGTTGAGCAGGCCGGCGAGCTCCTTTTCAAGCTCGATCTGCTGCAGGTGGCTCGTCAGGATGACCTTGTTGACACCGTCGGCCAGCATCGCGTCGATCTGCGGCTGGATGACCTCGGCCAGTGCCGCCATGTCGTTGACGCCACCCGTGATCTCGTTCGTGCCCCCGGTGGACGAGATCGTCTCGATCAACTGCGTGGTCGCGCCCACGACACCGACGTTTTCCTCGGCAAGGGCGATCGTGGTCGCCGGGGCGATCGCAGGCCCGATATTGCCCGCGGCAAGATCGGCCAGCGATTCGTCGTAAGCGCCGGAATCGAGGATCTCGTCGGTGAACAGCCCGCCAAGCGCCCCGTCCCCCGAGAAGTCGATGTTCGACGTCAGGTACGGGAAGGACGCGCCGACCCATTCGATGACACCTTCGCCACCCTCGGCGTTTATGATTTCCGAGAATGCGGTGGTGCCCGGGTCGAACTCGTGATTGCCGACAGCCGAGGCGTCGAAATCGAGGATGTTCATGATCGAGACATCGACGCGCCCGCCCCCGCGGCCCAGGTCCAGCGTGATGTCCGTCAGGTCTTCGTCCGTCAGGTCTTCGTCCGTCACCTCGTCAAACAGGCGCGTGTAGGCATCGGTCAGAGTGCCGCCCATCGAGAAATCAGCCGCGGTCGAAAAGAACGGTCCGGGAATGTAATTGTCACCGGCCGACAGCAGGATGGTGTTTTCCTGCGTGTCTTCGAGCGTATCGACGATCGCGGCGAAGTTGGGCGCGCTGTCAAGCGCCTCGACGCCGCCTTCGAGGTCATTCGCGTGCAGCAGCTGAAGTGTGAACATGGGTGTACCCTGTCATTTAGGAATTCGGATACCCCTCCCGCTATCGGCGGCACGTCACTGGAAAATGACGGACGTGCTAAAGTTTTGTAACGGCCCGGCCTGCCACCACGGCTATTTTCCCTTCCAGACCGGGTCACGTTTCTCGGCAAAGGCGCGCGCGCCCTCGGCCTGATCCTCCGAGTCGTAGAGGGCATCCACCGCGGCAAGCTGGCGCCGCGTGACAAGGTTCATGGTGTCCTGGAAGGGGCTGCCCTCGGCCTCGCGCACGATCTCCTTCAGCGCGGCATAAACAAGCGGCGGCCCCTCGGCCAGCCTGTTCGCCAGGGCGCGCGCTTCCGTCATCAGGTCACCGGCCGGATAGACATGGTTGACGAGGCCCCACCGGGCGGCCTCCTCGGCATCCAGCCAACGCCCGGTCAGCAGCATCTCCATCGCGATATGATAGGGAATGCGCTTGGGCAGCTTGATACTGGCCGCGTCCGCCACCGTGCCCGACCGTATCTCGGGCAGCGCGAATTGCGCGTGGTCGGCGGCAAGGATGATGTCCGCGCTCAGCGCCCATTCCAGACCGCCGCCACAGCAGATCCCGTTGACGGCGGCGATGACCGGCTTGTTCATCGCCCGCATCTCCTGCAGGCCGCCGAACCCCCCGACGCCATAATCGCCATCCACCGCGTCGCCGCCGGCGGCGGCCTTAAGATCCCAGCCGGGGCAAAAGAACTTGTCCCCCGCGCCGGTAATGACCGCCACGCGCTGCTCGGGGTCATCGCGGAACGCCTTGAAGGCCTGCCCCATGATGCGGCTCGTCTCCAGATCGATCGCGTTGGCCTTCGGCCTGTCCAGCGTCACCTCCAGCACGTGGCCGCGCCGTTCCGTCCTGATGGGGCTTTCCGTCATGTCTCTTCTCCGGTCCTGATCAACGCATCCGCCGCAACCGCACGGTCGGGCGTGCAGATGAGCGGGTTTATCTCCACTTCCTCCAACGGCCCGGCATGGGCCGTCACGAACGCCTGCAGCGCCATCACCGCCGCGACAATGGAATCCCGACAGGCCGCCGGTTTGCCGCGATGGCCCGCCAGCAACGGCGCGATCCGCAGCCCGGCCAGCGCGGCCGCCACCTCGGGCGCGCGCACGGGCAGCAGCAACGACACGCTGTCGTCCAGTATCTCCGTCAGCGTCCCGCCGGCGCCAAGGGTCAGCACGAACCCGTGCGCCGGGTCGTGCGTCACGCCGATCAGCAATTCGGCCACGCCGTCCCAGATCATTTCCTCGATCAGGAACGCGCCGCAATCCATGCCTTCGGCCGCCGCTGCAACCGTGGCGCCATCGGCCAGACCTAGCGCGACCAGCCCCGCCTCCGTCTTGTGCGCGGCGCCGGTGCCCTTCAGCACGCACGGGAAACCGATCTCGGCCGCTCGCGCGGCAGCCTCGGCCGGCGTCGCC
>NZ_JBKOTX010000071.1:0-25359 GCF_047086965.1 Roseovarius halophilus (ex Wu et al. 2025)
CGGGTCTGCGCCGTGCGGGCCGCGCGATGGGCGATCAGTGCGGTGATGCGGGCCTGGGCGTCGGCCACCGGGGCACCGTGGCCGGGCCAGAGCTTTTGCACCCCGGTCGCGGCCAGCCGCGCGAGCGAGGCCATGAAGTCGCTCAGGTCGCCATCGGGGGGCGAGACCAGCGATGTGGCCCAGCCCATGACGTGATCGCCGCTGAAGGCCGTGTCGCCCCAGAGCAGGCAGAGGTGATTGCCCATGTGCCCCGGCGTATGCAGCGCGCGCAGGGTCCAGCCGTCGCCCGTCACGGTCTCGCCCTCGGTCAGGCACTGGTCGGGCACAAAACCCGCATCCACCCCCTCGCCACCGCCGAGCGCCGCGGCGCGGGTCAGCTTTGCCATCGCCGCGCTGCGGCCCGCCCGGGCATCGCCAAAGGCCAGCACCGGCGCGCCGGTCTCGCGCGCCAGCGGCGCGGCCAGCGGCGAATGGTCCAGATGCGCATGGGTGACGAGGATATGGCTGACCGGGCGCCCGTCGATCGCCGCGCGCAGCGCTGCAAGGTGGCGCGAGTCCGCCGGGCCGGGGTCGATCACCGCGAGGCGGTCCGTTCCCAGCAGATAGCTGTTGGTGCCCCAGTGGGTCATGGGCGCGGGATTGGGGGCCAGCACCCGCAGCAGCCCCGGGGCGAGGGCGATGGGCTGCCCCGGCGCGGGGGCCTCCTGGGGGTGTTGCATCGTGCATTTCCTTCCCGGCGTGGCGGGGATAGCCTTAGCCCATGATGTTCCAGTGGCTCAAACGATACATGCCCCGCGGCCTCTATGGCCGGGCGGCGCTGATCCTGATCCTGCCGGTGATCACGCTGCAGTTGGCCATCTCCGTCTCGTTCGTACAGCGTTACTTCGAGGATGTAACGGAGCAGATGACGCGCTCGGTGCTCTATGACCTGACTTATGTGACCGATCTGGTCAACGCCGCTGCCGACGTTGCCGCGGCGCGGGACGAGATCTCGGACACCGCCCCGGCGCTGGCGCTGGACGTGCAGTTGCCCGATACGGATGTCCCCGCGGCCGACCGGCGCCGCTGGTACGACTTCTCGGGGCTTGTGCTGCGGCGGGTGCTGCGCGAGGGGCTGCCCGGGCTGGGGCCTATCCTGCTGCCCGATGACCGGCGAGTCAGGCTCTGGATCGAGACGGCGCACGGGCCGATGTCGGTGGGCTTTGACCGGCAGCGGGTCTCGGCCTCGAACCCGCACCAGCTGCTGGTGCTCATGGTGCTGCTGGGCATCCTGATGACGGTGATCGCCTATATCTACCTGCGCAACCAGCTGCGCCCGATCGAACGGCTGGCCAATGCCTCGGCCGAATACGGTCGTGGGCGGGTGATCCCTTATAGCCCCGCCGGCGCGACCGAGGTGCGCGCCGCCGGCCATGCCTTCCTCGACATGCGCGCCCGGCTGGAACGCCAGACCCAGGCGCGCACGCTGATGCTGTCGGGGATATCGCATGACCTGCGCACGCCCCTGACGCGGCTCAAGCTCGGGCTGGACATGCTGGAGCCGGAGGAGGTGGCGCCGCTGATCCGCGACGTGTCGGACATGGAGCGCCTGCTGGACGCCTTTCTGGACTACGCGCGCGGGGCGGCCGAGGACGAACGCGCCGCGGTGGACCCGGTGGCGCTGGCGCGGCAGGTGATCGCGGATGCGGCGCGCATGGACCAGGCCGTCGAGGCCGGCGCCATGGTGGGCGAGGGGGTCGAGGTGCAACTGCGCCCGCTGGCCCTGCGCCGCGCATTGGAAAACCTGATCGGCAACGCGCTGCGCCATGGCAGCCGCGCGCGGCTGGGCGTGCAGGTCAGCCCGCGGGCGGTATGCTTCTCGGTCGAGGATGACGGGCCGGGCATTCTGGCGGACGCGCGCGAGGACGCGGTGCGCCCCTTTACCCGGCTGGATCGGGCGCGCAATCAGGACCGGGGCCCAGGCGTGGGTCTAGGGCTGGCGATCGTGTCGGATATCGCGCGCAGCCATGGCGGCACTTTGCGGCTGGTCGACAGCGCGGATCTGGGCGGGTTGCGCGTGGATATCGTGCTGCCGCGCTGAGGCAAGGGTCGGCCCGCGCTCGTGGCTGGCCTGTATCCCGGATCAAAACCGCCGTTTGAAACTCTGACGCATTGCACCCGCGCGCCCTTTGCCCCATATCCCCCCGCAAGCCTGCGCGGGGGCGTTGCACATTCACCCGGCGCGTTTTACCAAGATGATCGGCCCGCCGGGCCACGCAACGAGAGGATACCCGATGGAAGCGCTCGCCCAATTCGTGCCACTGCTGCTGATCTTCGCGATCATGTATTTCCTGCTGATCCGCCCCCAGCAGAAGAAGGTCAAGGATCACCAGGCCATGGTCAAGGCGCTGCGCCGGGGCGACCAGGTCGTCACCCAGGGCGGGCTGATCGGCAAGGTCACCAAGGTCAAGGACGACAACGAGCTCGAGGTCGAGCTGGCCCAGGGCGTCAAGGTGCGCGTTGTGCAGTCGACCATCTCGCAGGTCCTCAGCAAGACCGAGCCCGCCGAGGGCTGACACCCGGGGCCATCGCGGCCCCGTTTCCGGATATCCAGGGGTCGGTCGCGGCCCGGCAGGGACAGTCGCCATGTTGCAGATCGATCTTTGGAAACGCTTGGCAATCTGGCTGGTGGTGCTGGCCGGGGTGATGCTGGCGCTGCCCAATGCCTTTTACACCCGTGTGGAGCAATCCAACGACGCCGAGTCGGTGATCGCCGAGGGGACCAGTGACGCCGCGCTGGACCAGCAGGCGGCCCAGTGGCCTTCTTTCCTGCCGGACGGGTTGGTGAACCTCGGGCTCGACCTGCGGGGCGGGGCGCATCTGCTGGCCCAGGTGCAGGTCGAGGAGGTCTACGACCGTCGCATCAGGGCCATGTGGCCCGAGGTGCGCGACGTGCTGGCCGCCGAGCGCGATGCGGTCGGGTTCGTCACCCGCGAGGAGGACGCCCCGGCCGGTCAGCTGCATGTGCGCATCGCCAATCCCGAGGCCATGCCGCGGGCGCTGGACCTGGTGCGCGGGCTGGCGCAGCCGGTACAGTCGCTCACCGGGGCCACCTCCACCGATCTGGACGTGCAGGCGCGTGACGGGGTGCTCGTCGTGCAACTGTCCGAGGCCGAGAAGGCCGCCAGCGACGACCGCACGGTGCGCCAGGCGCTCGAGATCATCCGCCGCCGCATCGACGAGGTCGGCACCCGCGAGCCCAACATCCAGCGCCAGGGCGCGGACCGTATCCTTGTGCAAGTGCCCGGCGTGGGCAGCGCGCAGGAGGTCAAGGACATCATCGGCACCACCGCGCGGCTGACCTTCCACCCGGTCGTCAGCCGCACCACCGATGGCGATGACAGCCCCGGGTCGGGCAATATCATCCTGCCCTCGCTGGACGAGACGGGCACTTTCTACATCGTCGAGCGCACGCCCGTCGTCTCGGGCGAGGCGCTGGTCAATGCCCAGCCGACGATGGACGAGAACAGCCGCCCCGCGGTGTCCTTCCGGTTCAACACCGCCGGCGCGCGGGCCTTCGGGGATTACACGGCCGAGAACATCGGTTCGCCCTTCGCCATTGTGCTGGACGACGAGGTGGTTAGTGCCCCGGTGATCCAGAGCCATATCCCGGGCGGGTCGGGCATCATCACCGGCCAGTTCAGCGTCGAGGAGACCACGGAACTGGCCGTCCTGCTGCGGGCGGGGGCGCTGCCGGCCGAACTGACCTTCCTGGAAGAACGCACCATCGGGCCGGAACTGGGCCAGGACAGCATCGAGGCGGGGGCCATCGCCTGCATCGTCGCCTTCATAGCGGTGCTGATCTACATGGTGCTCAGTTACGGGCTCTTTGGGGTTTTCGCCAATATCGCGCTGATCGTGAACCTGATGCTGGTCTTCGGCGCGCTCAGTGTGCTGGGGGCGACTCTGACCCTGCCGGGCATCGCGGGGATCGTGCTGACTATCGGCATGGCCGTGGACGCCAACGTGCTGGTCTTCGAACGTATCCGCGAGGAACGAAAATCCGCCAAGGGGCCGGCGCGGGCGATCGAGCTGGGCTACGAAAAGGCGCTCTCGGCCATCGTGGACGCCAATATCACCACCTTCATCACCGCCTGCATTCTGTTCTTCATGGGCGCGGGGCCGGTGCGCGGCTTTGCCGTCACGCTGGGGCTGGGCATCCTGACCTCGGTTTTCACGGCGATCTTCCTGACGCGCCTGCTGATCGTTATGTGGTTCGAGCGCAAGCGGCCGAAACAGCTCTTTGCGGGCAAATACCTGCGGCTGGTCAAGCAAGGCACGACCTGGGATTTCTTCGGCCGCGCACGGCTCTGGCTGGGGCTGTCTTCGGTGCTGGTCGTGGTGGCCTTCGTCAGCTTCCTGTTGCAGGGGCTGAACTACGGCATTGACTTCAAGGGCGGCACGACGATCCGCACCGACAGTCCGCAGGCGGTCTCGGTGGCCGAGTATCGCAGCGCGCTGGACGCGCTTGAGCTGGGCGATGTCTCGATCACCGAGGTCTTCGACCCCAACTTCGGGCCCGATCAGAACGTCAAGACCGTCTCGATCCAGGCCCAGGAGGGCGAGGAGAGCGTGACGAACGAGACCATCAGCGCGGTGCAGGGCGCCTTGCAGGAGATCGATCCGGAGGTCGGATTCCCGTCGGTGGAATCCGTCGGGCCGACCGTCTCGGGTGAGTTGATCCAGGCCGCGGCCATCGCCGTGCTGCTGGCCATCGGGGCGGTGCTGATCTACATCTGGATGCGCTTCGAGTGGCAGTTCGCCCTGGGCGCCGTGGTCGCGCTGGTGCATGACATCGTGCTGACCATGGGGATATTCAGCGAGCTACAGATCAGGTTCGACCTGGCGATCATCGCCGCGCTTCTGACCATCGTCGGCTATTCGCTCAACGACACGGTCGTCTTCTTCGACCGGGTCCGCGAGAACCTGCGCAAGTACAAGAAGAAAGAGCTCAAGGAGGTGCTCAACATCTCGATCAACGAGACGCTGAGCCGGACCTTCATGACCTCGATCACAACGCTTCTGGCGCTGGTCTCTCTCTATGTGCTGGGCGGTGACGTGATCCGGGGCTTCGTCTTCGCGATGATCTGGGGCGTGATCGTGGGGACCTATTCCTCGATCTTCGTGGCATCGACGGTCTTGCTGGTGCTTGGGGTCAAGCGCGACTGGTCGAAGAAAGACCCTGGCCAGGTGGCCAACCAGTTCGGCAATGTCGACGCCTGAGCCCCCGGTGGGGGCCGGGCGCAGGCCGTGATGATCGACCCGTGGCTGATTGAAATCGCCCTCGTCTCGGGGCTGGCCTACGGCTTTGCCGGGTTCGGAGCGGCGCTGATCTTCATGCCCGTGGCGCTGACCATGCTGGCCGCCGCCGTGGCGCTGGTACCCCTCGGTGTCCGGGTGCTGCGCACGACGGACCCGATGGCGCTGCGCGGGGCGGTCTCGACTGTGGTCCTTGGCACATTGGCCGCGCTTCTGTCGGGCTGGCGCTACCGCCAGAGCCCGGGCCTGCCGGCCTGGCCGGGCGTGGGCGCGAGCGTGGGATTTCTTGGCGGATCGGTGGGCATGAATGGCCCCGTCCTGGTGCTGTTCCAGCTGGGCGGGCCGGATGCCGCCGCCCGGACCCGCGCCAATGCCATCGTTGTGCTGTCGCTGTCAACGCTGGCGCTGCTGCCGATCATGGCCCTGCAGGGGGCCATGACCCGCGAGACCGTGCTGTTGGGCCTTGCCTTGCTGCCGGTCTATGCACTGGGCGCCTATCTCGGGCGACGGCTTTTCAACCCCGCCCAGGCTGGCCTATACCGGGGCACGGCCTACGTGCTGATTGGCGGGGCCGGGACCGTGGGATTGCCGATTTGGGGGTAAGAGATGCGCATGAACGAAGTTGTTTTCGACGACGCCCGGCCGGTCGACGGCTACGGCCCGGGCTTCTTTCGCATCGGCGGCGAGGTTGTCGAGGGCGCGGTCATCGTCTCGCCCCGTGGCGTCAGCCCTTGGGCGGGGCTCGACGCGATCGACCCGCTGCTGGAGCTTGGCCCGGTCATCGACGTTCTGCTGGTGGGCACCGGGGCCGAGATCGCGCATCTGCCAAAGGGCCTGCGGACCCGCCTTGAAGAGGCGGGGATCGGCGTGGAATTCAGCGCCTCGCCGGCCGCCTGCCGCACCTACAATGTGCTGCTGGCCGAGGGCCGCCGCGTCGGTTTGGCCCTGTTGCCCGTCTGAGGCTTGCGCTATCGGTAGGCCCATGAGTCTGCATGTCAGAAACCTGGGCGTGGCCCGTGGCGGCCGGCCCGTACTCGAGGGGGTCAGCTTCGACTGCGCCCCCGGCGAGGCGCTGATCCTGCGCGGCCCCAACGGCGTGGGCAAGACCACGCTGTTGCGCACGCTGGCCGGGCTTCAACCCGCGCTGACGGGCGAGATTTCCTTTCCCGAGGAAAGCGGCGCCTATGCCAGCCATGCCGATGGTATCAAGGCGCAACTGAGCGTGACCGAGAACCTGGTGTTCTGGGCCGAGGTGCATGGCAGCGCGCTGGACGAGGGCGTTCTGGCCGATTTCGATCTGCTGGCCCTGCGGGACCGGCTGGCGGGCACGCTCAGTGCCGGGCAGAAGCGCCGCCTTGGCCTGGCCCGGCTGGGCGTGATCGGGCGCAGCGTCTTGTTTCTGGACGAACCCACCGTCTCGCTCGATGGCTTTTCGGTGAAGATGTTCGCCGACTGGCTGCGGACACGGCACCTGGGCGAGGGGGGAATCGCCGTGATCGCCACCCATATCGACCTCGGGCTGGAGGCGCCGACACTGGAGTTGAGCCCCTATGTGGCCGCCCCCGACGCGCGCGGCGGCAGCGACGAGGCCTTCCTGTGATCGCCCTGCTCAAGCGCGACCTGGCCCTGGCGGTGCGCGCGGGCGGGGGCTTCGGCCTCGGGCTTGCCTTTTTCCTGATCGTCATCGTGCTGGTGCCCTTCGGCGTCGGGCCGCAGTCCGAGCTGCTCAGCCGCATCGCGCCGGGCATCCTCTGGGTGGCGGCCCTGCTGGCGGCGCTGCTGTCGCTCGACCGCATCTTCGCGCTGGACTTCGAGGACGGCTCGCTGCCGTTGCTGGCCACCTCGCCCCTGCCGCTGGAGGCGGTGGCGCTCATCAAGGGGCTGGCCCATTGGACGACCACCGGGCTGCCGCTCACCCTGGCCGCCCCGGCGCTGGGTTTCCTGCTGCACCTGAAACCCTCCGCCCATGTCTTTTTGCTGATCTCGCTGGCCGTGGGCACGCCGGCGCTGTCGATGATCGGCACATTCGGAGCCGCCCTGACCGTGGGTCTGCGCCGCGGCGGGCTGCTGATGTCGTTGCTGGTGCTGCCGCTCTATATCCCGACGCTGATCTTCGGGGCCGAGGCCGTGCGGCGCGGGGCCGAGGGGTTTTCCGCCACCACGGCACTTGTGCTGCAGGGCGGGATCACCCTTGGCGTCTTCGCCTTCCTGCCCTTTGCCACGGCGGCGGCGCTTCGCGTCAATCTACGGTGAAGAGGCATTGAGCGGCCGTGCGCGAGCGGGTAGGAGGTAGACATGTCGATCTGGGAATATGCCAATCCGAAGAAGTTCATCGCGACCACCACCCCGGTTCTGCCCTGGGTGATGTGGGGCGCGGCGCTTTGCCTGTTCGGCGGGCTGGTCTGGGGCTTCTTCTTCACCCCCGATGACTTCCGCCAGGGCAGCACGGTCAAGATCTTCTACCTGCATGTCCCGGCGGCCATGATGGCGATCAACATCTGGGTCATGATGCTGGTGACCTCGCTGGTCTGGCTGATCCGGCGTCACCATGTCAGCGCCCTGGCCGCCAAGGCGGCGGCGCCCATCGGCATCGTCATGACGCTGATCGCGCTGTTCACCGGGGCGGTCTGGGGCCAGCCCATGTGGGGCACCTGGTGGGCCTGGGACCCGCGGCTGACCTCCTTCCTGATCCTGTTCCTGTTCTACCTGGGCTACATCGCCCTCTGGACCGCGATCGAGGATGACGACACCGCCGCCGACCTGACCAGCGTGCTCTGCATCGTCGGCTCGGTCTTCGCGGTGCTCAGCCGCTACGCGGTCAACTTCTGGAACCAGGGGCTGCACCAGGGCGCCTCGCTGTCGCTGGACGCCGAGGAAAACGTCGCCGATGTCTTCTGGTATCCGGCGCTGGTCTGTATCGCCGGGTTCATCCTGCTCTTCGTCGGGCTGGTCATCCTGCGCACCCAGACCGAGATTCGCCTGCGCCGCGCCCGCGCCCTGCAAGCAAGGATGACCGGATGATCCCCGACCTTGGAAAATACGCCGCCGAGGTGCTCTCGGCCTATGCGGTCTCGATCCTGCTGCTGCTGGGGCTGGTCTGGATCTCGGTGCGCGCGGCGCGCCGCGCCCGTGCCACCCTGGAGGCCGTGGAACGCCAGAAGGCGGCCCGTAATGGCTAGACCGCTGATGTTCATCCCCCCGGCGATCTTCGCGGCAATCGCCGGGCTATTCGCCTATGCCATGTTCAGTGGCAACCCCGACGAACTGCCCACCGCGCTGGCCGGGCAACCCGCCCCGGTGACCGAGGTCGCCCCCCTGGGTGACAAGACCGCGCTGACCGATGCCATGCTGCGCGACGGCGAGATCAAGCTGGTCAACTTCTGGGCCAGCTGGTGCGCCCCCTGCCGGGTTGAACACCCGCACCTGACGGCGCTGGCCGATGATGGATTGCCGGTCTACGGCATCAACTACAAGGACAAGGACCCCAACGCGCTGGCCTTCCTGCAGGAACTGGGCGATCCCTATACCGCCGTGGGCACCGACCCCGGCGGGGCCATGGCGCTGGATTGGGGCGTCTACGGCGTGCCCGAGACCTTCCTGATCGACGGCGACGGCACAATCGTGACGCGGGTGGCCGGCCCGGTGACCCGGCGCGCCGTTGAAACCCGCCTGCGCCCGGCCCTCGACGCGGCCCGCGCCCAATGACCCTGCCTCATTTGACTCACCTCGCGGAGGCCTGAACATGCTGACCTGTTTCAAGAGCTATGACGTGCGCGGCCAGTTGGGTACGGAGCTGACCGAGGGGATCTGCGAATCCATCGGCCGCGCCTTCGCCCGCGTCATGGACCCCGGCACCGTGGTCACGGGCCGCGACATCCGCCCCAGCAGCGCGGGCCTGCAGGACGCGCTCCACCGCGGGCTGGTGGCCGAGGGCGTGCAGGTCATCGACATCGGCCTTTGCGGCACCGAAGAGGTCTATTTCGCGACCCCCCATCATGAGGCGGGCGGCGGGCTGATGGTCACCGCCAGCCATAACCCAATGGATTACAACGGCATCAAGATGGTGCGGGCGGGCGCCCGGCCGATCTCGGCCGAGACCGGCCTGGCCGAGATCCGGGCGCTGGCCGAGGCGGGCGATTTCGGCCCGGACCGGCCCGGCGGCGGGGTCGCGCACCGCGATTCCCGGTCCGCCTATGTGGCGCATCTGATGGGGTATCTGGCCCCTCAGGGGCTGCGGCCCCTGAAAATCGTCGTCAATGCCGGAAACGGTACTGCCGGGCCCACCTTCGACGCACTGGAGGCGGCACTCGACGGCGTGCCGTTCACCTACGTCAAGATCAACCACAGCCCCGACGGCAGCTTTCCCAACGGCATCCCCAACCCGCTTTTGCCGGAAAACCGTGCCGCCACCGCCGAGGCCGTGACCGCCCATGGCGCCGACATGGGCGTGGCATGGGATGGTGATTTCGACCGCTGCTTCTTCTTCGACGAGACCGGCGCCTTCGTGGATGGCGAATATGTCGTCACGCTTCTGGCCCGGGCCTTCTGCGCAAAGGAACCGGGCGCCGGCATCGTCTATGACCCGCGGGTCATCTGGTCGACCGAGGATGCGGTCCGGCAGGCGGGCGGCGCGCCGATCCTGTCACGGGTGGGGCACTCGCATATCAAGGGCATCATGCGCGACCGCGACGCAGCCTATGGCGGCGAGATGTCGGCGCATCACTACTTCCGCGACTTCAATTACTGCGACAGCGGCATGATCCCCTGGCTTCTGCTGGCCGAACTGGTTGCGCGCAGTGACCGGCCGCTGTCGGCGATGCTGGCCGAGTTGCGCCGCGATTACCCTTCCTCGGGCGAGGTCAACTTCCGCATCGCGGATGTCGACGCCGCGGTGTCCGCCTTCGAGGCCGCCTACGGCCCCCAGGCCCGCGCCGAAGACCGCCTTGACGGGATCAGCTACGACATGGGCGACTGGCGTGTGAACCTGCGCCGGTCCAACACCGAACCGGTGGTCCGACTGAACATAGAGGCGCGCGGCGACGCCGTGCGCGTGGCTGACAAACTGGCCGAGATCCGGATGCTGCTGTCCCGTCACGCGGCCTGACCCTTACTCGCCAGCGAGTCTTTGGGTCAAAAATACCGCCGCCGGAGGCGCAAACCAAAAAAGCCGCGCCCCCCGCGGGGGCGCGACATTTTGATAGCGGTTCGGCCCGGCGAAACGGGTCAGGCGGCCTCTTGCGCGAGGTTGCGCAGAACGTAGTGCAGCACGCCACCGTGTTCGACGTATTCGATCTCGATCGCGGTATCGATCCGGCATTTCAGCGTGATCTCCTTGACCGTGCCGTCGGCCATGGTGACCTCGCAGGGGACCTCCTGCAGCGGCTGGATGCTGTCCAGCCCCTTGATCGAGACGCTTTCATCTCCCGTCAGGCCCAGGGTCTTGCGGGTGTCGCCGCCGGTGAACTCGAAGGGGATCACGCCCATGCCCACCAGGTTCGAGCGGTGGATGCGCTCGAAGCTCTCGGCGATCACGGCCTTGACGCCCAACAGGTTGGTGCCCTTGGCGGCCCAGTCGCGGCTGGAGCCGGCGCCGTATTGCTCCCCGCCGAAGATGACCAGCGGGGTGCCCTGCTCCTGATAGGCCATGGCGGCCTCGAAGATCGAGGTCTGCTCGCCGTCGGGGCCCTTGGTGTAGCCGCCCTCGACCCCGTCCAGCATCTCGTTGCGGATGCGGATGTTGGCGAAGGTGCCGCGCATCATGACCTCGTGGTTGCCGCGGCGGCTGCCGTAGGAGTTGAACTCGCGCACCGGCACCTGGCGCTCGGTCAGGTACTGGCCCGCCGGCGTGCTGGGCTTGAAGGCGCCGGCGGGGCTGATGTGGTCGGTGGTGATCATGTCGCCGAGCATGGCCAGAACGCGGGCGCCCTGCAGGTTGGTGATCTTGCCCGGCTCGGGCGACATGCCCTGGAAATAGGGCGGGTTCTGGATGTAGGTCGAGGCCGCGGGCCAGTCATAGGTCTCGGCATCGGTGACCTCGACATCCTGCCACTTCTCGTCGCCCTTGAAGACATCGGCATACTTCGACTGGAAGGCGTCGCGCGTGACGGTCTTCTCGACCAGTTCGGCGATCTCGGCCTGGGTCGGCCAGAGGTCCTTGAGGTAGACATCGCGGCCCTCCGGCGTCTGCGCGATCGGGTCCTTAGCGATGTTGATGTTCATGTCGCCTGCCAGGGCATAGGCCACGACCAGCGGCGGGCTGGCCAGGTAGTTGGCCCGGACGTCGGGGCTGATCCGGCCCTCGAAGTTGCGGTTGCCCGACAGGACCGAGGTCGCCACCAGATCGCCCTCGGCGATGGCATCGGACAGCTCCTGCTGGATCGGGCCGGAGTTGCCGATGCAGGTGGTGCAGCCATAGCCCACCAGGTTGAAGCCGATGGCGTCGAGGTCCTCTTGCAGGCCGGCGGCCTCGAGGTAGTGCGACACCACCTGGCTGCCCGGTGCCAGCGAGGTCTTGACCCAGGGCTTGCGGTCCAGGCCCAGTGCGCGGGCCTTGCGCGCCACCAGCCCGGCGCCGATCATGACATAGGGGTTCGAGGTGTTGGTGCAGGACGTGATCGAGGCGATCACGACCGAGCCGTCACGCAGTTCGTAGTCCTCGCCCTTGACCTTCTCGCTCTTGCGCGGGTCGATCACCGGGTCCGGCGCCGGGCCTTCGTCGGCCATGCCGTTGCCGTTGTCACTCACGTCCGTGCCGCGGTATTCGGCCACCACGTCGAAGAAGGCCTCGGCGGCCTCGTCCAGCGGGGTGTGGTCCTGCGGGCGCTTGGGCCCGGAAATGGCGGGCACGATGGTGCCCATGTCCAGTTCGAGGGTATCGGTGAACACCGGCTCCGCCCCCGGTTCGCGCCACAGGCCCTGTTCCTTGGCGTAGGCTTCGACCAGCGCGATGCGGTTCTTGTCGCGCCCGGTCTGTACGAGGTAACGCAGGGTCTCGGCGTCGATGGGGAAGAAGGCGCAGGTGGCGCCGAATTCGGGGCTCATGTTGCCGAGTGTCGCGCGGTCGGCCAGCGGCAGGTGATCGAGCCCATCGCCGTAGAACTCCACGAACTTGCCGACGACGCCCTTCTCACGCAGCATCTGCGTGACCCGCAGCACCAGGTCGGTCGCCGTCGTGCCCTCGACCATGGCGCCGGTGAGCTTGAAGCCCACGACCTCGGGGATCAGCATGGAAATTGGCTGGCCCAGCATGGCGGCCTCGGCCTCGATGCCGCCGACGCCCCAGCCGAGCACGCCAAGGCCGTTGATCATCGTGGTGTGACTGTCGGTGCCGACCAGCGTATCGGGGTAGGCGACCTCTTGGCCGTGCTGGTCGGTGTCGGTCCAGACGGTCTGGCCGAGATATTCCAGGTTCACCTGGTGGCAGATGCCCGTGCCCGGCGGCACGACGCGGAAGTTGTTGAACGCGTTCTGGCCCCACTTGAGGAATTGGTAGCGTTCCATGTTGCGCTCGTATTCGCGGTCCACGTTCATCTGGAAGGCGCGGGGGTTGCCGAACTCGTCGATCATCACGCTGTGGTCGATGACAAGATCGACGGGGTTCAGCGGGTTGATCTTCTGCGCGTCGCCGCCCAAGGCCTTGATGCCGTCGCGCATCGCGGCCAGGTCCACCACCGCCGGCACGCCGGTGAAGTCCTGCATCAGCACGCGGGCCGGGCGATAGGCGATCTCGCGCGGGTTCTGGCCGCCCTTGCTGGCCCAGTCGCTGAAGGCCTTGATGTCGTCGACGGTGACGGTCTTGCCGTCCTCGAAGCGCAGCATGTTCTCGAGCACGACCTTGAGCGCGACCGGCAGGTTCGAGAAATCGCCCAGGCCAGCGGCCTGGGCGGCGGGGATCGAGTAATAGGCGACGGATTGATCGCCGACGGTCAGCGTCTTGCGGGTCTGGGTCGAATCATGGCCGACAGTGATGGGCATGGGGGCCTCCTTTGCGGGTGGGCGATGGGCGCGGTGCGTCCGGGGTCGGATTCGAGTCCGGGTATACTATTGTATGCAGCCGTTTGCCAAGGCCGGAAAAAGCGGATCATGCGACAACCGTAGGTCAGCCGCGGCGGGGCTGTCCATGTGACAGAGGCTCGCAAACGCTTGATTGGCATTTGCCCGCGCGGTGGGCTAGCTAGACGGTCAGTCACAGCGGAACCCCATGATGCGACGACTCCTCACAGCCCTGATCCTTGCCCTTTCGCTTGCCGCCCCGGCCCTGCGGGCCGAGCCCGGCCCGGTGGTGGTGGAGCTTTTCACCTCGCAGGGCTGTTCCAATTGCCCGCCCGCCGATGCCATGCTGCTGGAACTGGCCGAACGGGACGATGTCATCGCGCTGGCGCTGCACGTAGACTACTGGGACTACATCGGCTGGAAGGACAGTTTTGCGGACCCGGCCCATACCCGGCGGCAGAAGGCTTATGCCTACGCCGCCAACCAGGCCGCGGTCTACACGCCGCAGATGGTCATCGCGGGCCAGACCCATGTGGTCGGCACCCGCGCGATGGAAGTCGCCGACGCCATCCGCGATCATGCCGGGGTCGATCATGGCATCACGCTCGACGTGCAGCGCGACGGCGACGCGCTGCGCATCGCGCTGCGCCATGATGGGCCCGGACTCAAGCCCGCGCGCATTCACCTGGTGCGCTACACCCCGCGCGAGGTCGTGGACATCCGCCGGGGCGAGAATGCCGGGCGGAAGCTGACCTACGGCAATATCGTCACCGGTTGGGAGGTGCTGACCGATTGGTCGGGACAGCGCGATCTGGACCTGAACGCACAGGTGCCGGGCGAGGACCGTGCCGTTGTGCTGGTGCAGCGCGTCGGGCCGGGGCCGATCCTAGCGGCGGGTGAAGCCCGCTGACCGGCCCCTTCGGCCGACCGCCGCGCCTCAGTCTTCCTCTTCTTCCTCGGACGCGACCAGGGCAATTGTCCCGGCATCAGCGGCCGCGCGAATGGCGGTGACCACGGCGGCCTGGGCCGCTTCGCCCTGGGATCTGCGGACCTTGCCCAACTCGCTCATTTCCTCGCGCAGGCTGTCGGCCATGCGCTGCGACATGTTCGACAGGATATGGTCGGCGGCCCTGTCCAGCCCGCCGCCGGTGGCCTGCGCGCTGGACAGGGCCTTGACCAGGTCGTCGCCTGGGATGTCGCGGATGACCTTGGGCACGTCGAGCGCGGCCAGCCGCTCGGGGATGTCCGCGAAGGTAAAGATCGACTGGCGCACGTCCTCGGCGAAGTCGGGGTCATGGTCGGCAAGCTCTTGCAGCAGGCGGTCGCGCGTTTCTGCCGTGCTGGCGTTGAGGATGGCCCCCACGCGCTGGCCCGGGGTCTGTGCGAAGGCGGGGGCGCCGGCCCCGCAATACTGGCCCGCCAGCGCCGCGCCCACGCGGGCGACGGCCTCGGGGCGGATCTCGGCGGTGCGTGCCACCGCGTGGGCGATACGCCGGGCACGCTCGCCGGGCAGGCGCGCCAGCAGGTCAGCCGCGCGCGCCGTGGGCAATTTCGACAGCAGCACTGCACCGATCTCGGGGCTTTCGGACTCGAGCAGCGTGACAAGGTCATCGGCTTCGAGGGTGCGCAGCTGTGTCCAGGGGTCTGCGTCGGCCTGGCTTGCGGCCTCGTCGCGCAGTTTCTGCAGGGCCTGGGGGCTGATTCTGCCATCCAGCCCGGCTAGGGCGGCTTCGATGCTGCCGGGGACCGTCATGGCCAGGTTGCCCAGGGCCTCGGAGAATTCGCGTGCCACCGATTCGAGCGTCGCGCGATCCACCAGCCCCAGTGCGCCCAACTCGCGTGACAGGCGCATCTGGCTATCCTCGGGTAGGTCGGCCAGCGGCAGGTCCTGCCCGTCGTTGAGCAGGTACTGCACCAGCAGCGCGGCCTTGCGCGCGCGGCTCAGCTCGGTGGCGGAGAGGGACATCGGGGCCTCTTGGCGATTGCGGCAGCATGTGCGAACGGGCCGAGATTGCTGCTGCGCCCCTTGCGATTTTCTTAATGCGGCTGCGGTTTCATTCCGAGGAGCCCGGATGGGTCATCTGCACGGAAAGTTCATGAAGTTCCTTGCGCATCGTGGGGTTCATGCCATCTGCCGACGAGGTCATGCGGTGAAGCGCCTCGACGTCGGCCTTCAGCCGCGCGACTTCTTCACCGGTGAAATCGCGGTCGCTGCGGGCGAAGCCGGCCACGCTGCGGGTGCCTTCGGCTTCGATGGAGATGGCGACCCCGTGCTTCATCCCGAAGCGTTCGGACTCTGCCAGCACCCCGGCATCGTCCCATGTGGCGAGGTCGGCCCAGCTCATCACGCCGGTCTCGGAAAATCCCCAGCGCACGATCGGATCACTCATTACGTATCCGCGTTCCGAATAGAGGTCGATCCAGTCTTTCGGATAGGTCTGGAGCAGGAATTCCGGTGTCGTGAACTTGATGTGAAAGGCGATCGCGAAGCCCGTTGGCGACTGGTTCTCCAGCCGCACCAACACGGTGCGAATATCTTGTTTGTCGGCCATTTGGCGTTTCCCCAACTCGCTTTATGGTTGCCTGCAACCGCTGACCCGACATACATTGCAAACTAGGCGCGTCCAACGTAAGTCTTGCGTTTTCAGAAGAACAGGGAAATCGGTTATCCATCCCGCTGACATGACTCATCAGAACCAGGAGCAGCCCCCGGATAGCGTTCTCGTTCCGGCCAGCGCGGGCTATTACATCGCCCTGCGGGTGGGGTTTGCCTTTCCGTTGGAAGAGGTCAATGCGCTTCCCTGGGCCTGGGTGGATCATTACACCCAGAATCGGTTCATGCTGCACGACCCGGTGATCCGCTGGATCTATTCCAACACCGGTGCCATTCGCTGGAGCGCGCTGGACCTGCCTGACCCGATGCGTGTCCTGGAACAGGCGCAGGTCTTCGGGCTGCGTTACGGGGCGGCGGTGGCCTGCTACGACGGCAACCGCGAAGGGCAGCGGTCCTTCGGGACCTTCGTGCGCGGCGACCGCGAATTCACCGATGCGGAAATCGCGCAGTTCGAATGCTACGTGGATCAGCTGCACCGGACCAAGGCCCCCCCAACGAACCTGACACCCGCCGAAATCGAGGCGCTGGGGATGATCAAGCGCGGCATGCGGCTCAAGCAGGTGGCCCATGAGCTTGGTGTCACCGAAGGGGCGATCAAGCAGCGCCTCAAGAACGCCAAGACGAAACTGAACGCTCAGACCAGCGCCCAGGCCGCCGCCATGGCATGCGAGTTCGGACTCATTTAAAAACAGCTTTTGATTAACGTAATGTTAACGCGCAGGCACTGCGCGCAATTTCGTTTTGCGCCTGAAATCCAAGGTTAACAGCGCGGCGATGGCAGGGCTAACTGGACTCTCCACAAAGGAGAGTCATCATGGAAAATATCACGTTTCGCTTGTCCCACAGCTACCAGTACGGGTCCGCCTATTTCGACTATCTCGCGCTGCGCAAGCAGTTCTTCGTCGATAAACTGGGCTGGGACATCCCCCACAACGACGATCTGGAGATGGATCAATACGACAACCCGGAGGCACGCTACTCGCTCGTGCTCGATCAGGGGCGGGTGATCGCCGGGGCCCGGGCCATGGCCTGTTCGGCGAAATGGGGCGAACATACCTACATGTTGGGGGATGCCATGACCGGCAAACTGGGCACGATCCCATCGACCGTCCTCAGGCACCACATCGTCAGCTCCGAAGTCTGGGAATGCACCCGTCTTGTCATCGCCCCCGCAGTCAAGTCGATGAAGATGCGCAACCTCTGCCTCGACATGATCGTGGACGGGCTGATCGACATGGCCGCGCGCGAGGGCGCGCACAGGTTGATTTCGCTGAGCAATCTGTGGTTGTTGCGGTCCCTGCGCCGGCTTGGCTATGGCGCGGAGCTTCTCGGCGATCCCTACGTCAACAAGGATGACGGCCACAAATATGCCGTCATGGCCATCGAGGCCGAGCCGACGGCGCCCCGGCTGCCCCGGCAGACCCATCGGCCCCAACCCGGTGTGGTCCAAGCGCCTGCCGCCTGAGGGGGCGGTATCGAGATCCGCGAGGGGCCTGCGCCCGGCGGGGCGCGGGCCCTGGGGTCATGTCGTGCCGAAGACCCGCGCGAAGATCGTGTCGACGTGCCTGGTGTGATAGGCGAGGTCGAACTTCTCTTCGAGCTCCTCGGCGCTCAGCACCGCCGTGACATCCCGATCGGCAAGCAGCTCGGACTTGAAATCCTTGTCTTCTTCCCAGACCTTCATGGCGTTGCGCTGGACCAGGGCATAGGCGTCCTCGCGGCTGACACCGGCCTGGGTCAGCGCCAGAAGCACCCGCTGCGACATCACCAGCCCGCGGAACTTGTGCAGGTTGGCCAGCATGGTGTCGGGATAGACGACCAGCTTGTCGATCACGCCGGCGAGTCGGTGCAGGGCGAAATCCAGCGTCACGGTGGCATCGGGGGCGATTCCCCGCTCGACCGAGCTGTGCGATATGTCGCGTTCATGCCACAGTGTCACATTTTCCATCGCGGGGGTCACGGCCATGCGCACCAGCCGGGCCAGCCCCGTCAGGTTCTCGGTCAGCACCGGGTTGCGCTTGTGCGGCATGGCCGAACTGCCCTTCTGCCCCTTCGAAAAGAACTCCTCGGCCTCCAGCACCTCGGTGCGTTGCATGTGCCGAATCTCGGTTGCGATGTTCTCGATGGAGCTTGCGATGACGCCAAGCGTGGCGAAGAACATGGCGTGGCGGTCGCGCGGGATCACCTGGGTGCTGATCGGTTCGGGCGTCAGGCCCATCTGCGCGCAGACATGCGCCTCGACCGCCGGGTCGATGTTGGCAAAGGTGCCCACGGCGCCCGAGATGGCCCCGGTGGCGATCTCGGCGCGGGCGGCTTCCAGCCGTTTGCGGCCCCGGTCCATCTCGGCGTAGAAGCGCGCGAAGGTCAGGCCCATGGTGGTGGGTTCGGCATGGATGCCGTGGCTGCGGCCGATCCGGACGGTGTCCTTGTGCTCATGCGCGCGCTTTTTCAGGGCGGCGAGCACCTTGTCCATGTCCACCAGCAGGATGTCGGCGGCGCGCACGAGTTGCACGTTCAGCGTGGTATCCAGCACATCCGAGGACGTCATGCCCTGATGAACGAAGCGGGCCTCCTCGTGGCCGATGATCTCGGCCAAGTGGGTGAGAAAGGCAATGACGTCGTGCTTGGTGACGGCCTCGATCTCGTCGATGCGGGCGACGTCGAAGTCCACGTCGCTGGCCGTCCAGACCGCTGCGGCGCTTGCCTTGGGGATCACGCCGAGATCGGCCTGGGCGTCGCAGGCATGGGCCTCGATCTCGTACCAGATGCGGAACTTAGTGGCGGGCTCCCATATCCGGGTCATTTCGGGACGGGCGTAGCGGGGGATCATGGGCAGGGCCTTTTCATCACTGGAGCATCACGTGCATGCCTCTTAAAAGGGGGGTCGGCGATGGGCAAGGGAGGGCCGCGCGATGCCGCAGCGACCAGACCGAGGCGCGCCGGGGGCCTGGCTGGGGGCGGCGGATTTCCGGCCCGGCTTTCGCTTCGCGCGCGAGATCGAGGATGCCCTGACCGGGCAGGTCCTGCGCGCCGAGGGGACCGTGTGCTTTACCCCCGATGCGGCGGGCCTGATCTACGCGGAGAGCGGCCGCCTGCACCTGCCCGGGCGCGCACCGATGCAGGCCGAACGGCGCTATCTCTGGCGCTTCGAGGCCTCGGGCGTCGCGGTCTTCTTCGAGGATGGCCGGCCTTTTCACCACTTCGTGCCCGCGGGGCAGGGGGCGGGCAGTGATCACCCCTGCGGCTCCGATCACTACCGCGTGGCCTATGATTTCACCCGCTGGCCGTGCTGGACGGCCACCTGGCGGGTCACGGGGCCGCGCAAGGCCTATGTGAGCCGGACCCTCCATGAGCCCCTGGCCTGATTTGCAAAACCGCGAATCGGCTTTGCAGAAGGTTTGCATGTTTGCCGGATCGCCGGGCAAATTCCTTGCGTCGCGGGGGGGAGTGAGGCATTCAGATCGGCAAAACAAACCTGAAAGGAGCCGGGACATGGCTGCAACCGCAAGTGACACCGTTCTGTTCGACACCTTCGGGCCCGCCGCGGGCCCCGCGCTACGCGCCAAGCAGGCGCTGATGGTGGTGCTGGGCATCGCCCTGCTGGCGGCCTCGGCCAAGGTGCAGGTTTTCCTGCCCGGCACTCCGGTGCCGATCACCATGACCACCTTCGGCGTGCTGACCGTGGGCGCGGCCTATGGCGCGCGGCTGGGGCTGATCACCGTGCTGGGCTACCTCGCCCTGGGGGCGCTGGGCGCCTCGGTCTTCGCCGGGCAGGAGGCCGGTCTGACGTACATGATGGGCGGCACCGGTGGCTATCTTGTGGGCTATGCGCTGGCCGCCGCCGCGCTGGGCCACCTGGCGCGCCGCGGCTGGGACCGGAGCATCGGCCTCATGGCGCTGGCCATGGTGATCGGCAACGCGCTAATCTACGTGCCGGGGCTGCTCTGGCTGCACCAGTTCGCCTCGGGCTGGGCGCAGACGCTGGAGTGGGGCATCACGCCCTTCCTGGTGGGGGACGCGCTCAAGCTCGTCCTGGCCGCCTTGCTCGTGCCGGGCCTGTGGAAACTGATGGGCCGCGCCCGCGGCTGATCCCGCGACGGTTCGAAAATCGAGAAGGGCGGACCTGGCGGTCCGCCCTTCGCTGTTTTTGCGGGACATATGGCCCGCCCGAGCCCCCGAACCCGGCCGAGGGAAGGATGAAGCCGACCCTCCGGGGGGAGTTTATCGGCCAAGATGAAGGGGCGGGTCAGTCGGCCAGTTCCGTCACGATCTCGTTGGCGCGTTCCAGGGTCTGGTGGACGGGGCACTTGTCGGCGATCTGGAGCAGGCGCTGGCGCTGGTCGGTGTCGAGGTCCCCTTCAAGGGTGATCCGGCGGTGGAACTGGTCGATCCGGGCCTTGCCCTCGGTGCCGGCGTCCTGTCCGTGGACCTTGTCGTGGGTCACGTCCACCTTCACCCGGGTCAGCGGCCAGCCCTTGCGCCTTGCATACATGCGGATCGTCATCGAGGTGCAGGCCCCCAGCCCGGAGGCCAGCAGCCCGTAGGGCGAGAGGCCGCGGTTGCTGCCGCCGTAGCTTTCGGGCTCATCCGCCTGCAGGTGATGCGGGCCGGACTGGATATCCTGGAGAAAGCCCTCGGGGGTGGCTTCGGAGACGCGCACCACGCCCTCGGGCGCGCCGGGTGGCGGCGCGGGGCGCTTGAGGTCCAGGTAGCGCCCGGCCCAAGCGGCGATGACATCGGCGGCATAATGCGCGTCGGCCTCCTGGCTGAGCAGGTGGTCGGCATCGTCGAGGGTGACGAAGCTCTTGGGGTGTTTGGCGGCCTCGAAGATCTTGGCGGCGTTGTCGATGCTCACGATCTCGTCGCGGGGGGCGTGCAGGACCAGAAGCGCCGCGCGGAGGCCGGCGATGGCCTCGGTGAGCCGGGTTTCGGTCACATCGTCCAAAAAATCGCGCCCGATGCGGAACGGCCGCCCGGCCAGGCTGACCTCGGCCTCGCCCTCGTCACGGATGGTCTGGAGAGCATCGCCGAAGGTGTGGGTGACATGCGCGGGGTCGCGGGGGGCAGCGATCGTGGCGACGGCCCTAACATGGTCCATCTGCCCGGCCGCCTTGAGAACCGCTGCTCCCCCCAGTGAATGCCCGATCAGGAGCGATGGCGTCATGTCGCGCGTGCCGAGGGCGTCGCAGGCGGCCTTGAGGTCCGCGACGTTGCTGGTGAAATGGGTGTTGGCAAATTCCCCCTCGGAATGGCCCAGCCCGGTGAAGTCGAAGCGCAGTACGGCGATGCCCAGCCCGGTCAGCCGTGCGGCGATGCGGCGGGCGGCGGCGATATCCTTGCCGCAGGTGAAGCAATGGGCGAAGAGCGCCGTGGCCAGGTGCGGCCCGTCGGGCAGGTCGAGCCGGGCGGCGAGGTCATGGCCGGAATGGCCCTGGAAGGTGAATTTCTCGGTTGGCATGGCGGGCCCTTGTTGTGACGGATACCCCGCCAAGGTGATCGCCGCGCCGCGCGATCGCAAGGCCGGCCTCGCCACGGTGACGGTAAGGTGACCGAGGCGCGGCCCGATTCCGCCTCAGACCAGGTAAGACAGCAGCGGTGCGCCGATGCCCGCCTGCATCAGGCCCATGGCCGCCCCGGCGAGAGCGATCGCGCGAGCGGGCACACGTGCATCCTCGCGGCCGAGGGCGCAGTAGGTCAGTGCCGCCATGCCCAGCGGGACCGAGAGCATGATGGCGCCGCTGTTCATGGTGTAGATGGCCAGCCGTCGGGTAAGGCACCCCGTCCATTGCGGTGCCGGTGTCGTCCGCCGCGTCGTCCTCGGCGTGCAGGGCCTCGCGCAGGGCGGCGGCTTCGGCGCGCTGCGTCGCGTCGGCCCAGCCTACGGCATCGACCGCCGTGCGGTCGGCCGACCGGGCCGCGTGTGTCGGGCGGGGGGGCTCTGAGGGGGTATGCCTGCCCGGGATGACGGGCCGTTCGGACAGGAAGGGTGCGACGGTGACAGTCCGGTGCGCGGCGTCTGGCCGGGCCAGGCGGCCGACCAGATCGACAAGCTCGTCGTAGATATCTGAGGTGATCATTCGTTCGTGTTCGAAGACCATCAGGTGATCGGCCGGCGCGGCGCGGTTGATTTCCCGCGCCAAGCCGCGGCAGAGGTCCGCGCGGTCTGTATAGAGCGGGTCGCTTGCGGGTGCGCCAGGACCGGGCCCCACGGCGACGATCAGCCCCTCGGCGGGCAGGCCGCCCGCCCCAAGCGCCTCGGACAGGTCCGCGGTGAAATCGGCGTAGCACAGCCAGACCCGCGCCCGGCCCAGGTCGTAGATGACGAAATCGTCATGGGCGGCGGTGATACAGTCACCGGCCGCCTGTGCGGCGGCGAAGGCTGTCCCCAGGTTTCGCGTGAGCGACTGGAAGTCGCTCCGTGTCGGTTTCGCGAAACACAGCGCGGCAATCGTCGTTGGGGCATAGCTGGTCATTGCGCGGTCTCCTGCAGCACGTCCAATCCCGACTATGCGGTCAAAAATGGCCGGGATTGGACGGAACTGTGTTGAATCGGGCGCAAAGGGCGCATCCTGCTCGGATGTTCATCATCGATCCGGCCGGACTCCGGGCACTGTTGCAAGCGCGGCGACGGCATTTCAGCAGCCCGGTTGCCATATGCAAAAGGGGCGCGCCGGTCGGGCGCGCCCCTTGGAAAGATCTCGTGACGGTCCGATGGATCGGGGGGCGTCAGCAGCTGTAGTAGAGCTTGAACTCCACCGGGTGCGGCGTGTGTTCGTATTCGTAGACCTCTTCCCACTTCAACTCCAGGTAGCCCTCGATCTGCGCTTTCGAGAAGACGTCGCCGGCCAGCAGAAACTCGTGGTCGGCCTCGAGGCTTTCCAGCGCCTCGCGCAGGCTGGAACAGACGGTGGGGATGTCGGCCAGTTCCTCGGGCGGCAAGTCGTAGAGGTCCTTGTCCGAGGAGGGGCCCGGGTCGATCTTGTTCTTGATGCCGTCGAGGCCGGCCATCAGAAGCGCCGAGAAACACAGGTAGGGGTTGGCCGAGGGGTCGGGGAAGCGGGCCTCGACGCGCTTGGCCTTGGGGCTCTCCGTCCAGGGGATGCGGATGCAGCCGGAGCGGTTGCGGGCCGAGTAGGCGCGCAGAACCGGGGCCTCGAAGCCCGGGATCAGCCGCTTGTAGGAGTTCGTCGCCGGGTTGGTGAAGGCGTTCAGCGTCTTGGCGTGCTTGAGCAGGCCGCCGATGAACCACAACGCTTCCTGGCTCAGGTCGGCATACTTGTCGCCCGCGAAAAGCGGCTTGTTGTCCTTCCAGACAGACATGTTGACGTGCATGCCGGTGCCGTTGTCGCCCGCGACGGGCTTGGGCATGAAGGTGGCCGACTTGCCATAGGCCTGGGCGACGTTGTGGATGACATACTTGTATTTCTGCAGCTCGTCGGCCTGCTTGGTCAGGCTGTCGAAGATCAGGCCCAGTTCGTGCTGGCAGCTGGCGACCTCGTGGTGGTGCTTGTCGACCTTCATGCCCAGTCGCTTCATGGTGCTGAGCATCTCCGAGCGGATGTCCTGGCCGTCGTCGATGGGGTTGACCGGGAAGTAGCCGCCCTTGACGCCCGGGCGGTGACCGGTGTTGCCCATCTCGTATTCGGTGTCGGTGTTCCACGAGGCGTCGAGCGCATCGATCTCGTAGGCGACCTTGTTGATGGAGACCGAGTAGCGCACGTCGTCGAAGAGGAAAAACTCCGCCTCGGGGCCGAAGAAGGCCGTGTCGCCGATGCCGCTGGATTTCAGGTAGGCCTCGGCGCGTTCTGCGGTGCCGCGGGGGTCGCGGTCATAGCCCTCGCCGGTGTCCGGCTCGACGATGGAACAGTGCATGCACAGGGTCTTCTCGGCATAGAAGGGATCCATGTAGGCGCTGTTGGTGTCGGGCATCAGTTTCATGTCGGACTGGTCGATCGATTTCCAGCCCTGGATCGAGGAGCCGTCGAACATGAAGCCCTCTTCGAGGAAGTCCTCGTCGACCTGGTCGGCCATCAGCGTCACGTGCTGCAGCTTGCCGCGCGGGTCGGTGAAACGGATATCGACGTAGTCGACTTCCTCGTCCTTGATCGTCTTGAGAACGTCAGCTTTGCTCATGTCTCTTGTCTTCCCCTGTTATCATGTTGGGTGGTGTGGATCGGATCAGAGGGCCTCTTCGCCCGTCTCCCCGGTGCGGATGCGGATCGCCTGTTCGACGGGCGACACGAAGATCTTGCCATCGCCGATCTTGTCGGTCTTGGCGGCGTCGACGATGGCCTCGATGGCGGCCTCGGCCTGGTCGTCGGCGAGCACCAGCTCGATCTTGACCTTGGGCAGGAAGTCCACGACGTATTCGGCGCCGCGGTACAGTTCGGTATGGCCCTTCTGCCGGCCGAAGCCCTTGACCTCGACCACCGACAGGCCCTGGATGCCGGCCTCTTGCAGGGCTTCCTTCACCTCGTCCAGCTTGAACGGTTTGATGATTGCCTCGATCTTCTTCATCGGCGCGACTCCCCTTTGCCAAGGCCTGCTTCCGGGTTGTCAGACCACTTCCCGCAGGCGGCCTCAATCCGATAGGCTGCATGGGGCTGGGGGACCGAGGGGAATCTCGAAAAGACGCCTAAATTTTATGCAACTAGCCGCGCAGATGTGCGGAATTGAATCGCTGGAGTGCTGACAACGTGACCGAACTGCTGACTGCCGCCCAAATGCGCGCCATCGAGGGCGCCACCATCGAGTCGGGGGCCGTGACCGGGCTGGAGTTGATGGAGCGCGCGGGGCGCGGGTTGGTCGCGGCGGTGTTCGAGGAATGGCCCGCGCTGGCACAGGCATCGGGCCGGGCGGTGGTGCTCTGCGGCCCCGGCAATAATGGCGGCGACGGGTTCGTCGTGGCGCGATTGCTGGCCGGTTGGGGCTGGGCGGTCGAGGTGTGTCTGTTCGGCGACCCCGCAAAGCTGCCGCCGGATGCCGCGGCGAACCACGGCCGCTGGAACGGCGCGGCGCGCGACCTGGCAGCACCGGGGGCGCTGGCGGGGCAGGCGGCGCCCGACGTGGTGGTGGATGCGCTTTTCGGCACCGGGCTGGGCCGTCCCCTGCAAGGCGCGCTGGCAGAGGTGGTCGCCTCGGTCGGGGAATGGCGCGCGCAGGGCGCCCGGGTGGTGTCGGTCGATCTGCCCTCGGGGCTGTGTTCGGACAGCGGGCGGCCCCTTGGCGCCTGTGTTCCGGCGGACCTGAGCGTCGCCTTTCACCGGCCCAAGACGGGGCATCACCTGGCCGAGGGGCCGGCGCGCTGCGGGAAGGTCATCTTGGTGCCCATCGGGCTGGACGATCGCGGTGCGGGCCCCGGGGGCGCGGCGGGTGTCGTCACCCTGATCGCCGCCGTGGCCGGGCTGGCGGCCAAGGCGGGCGCCGGTCACAAGTACACCCACGGCCATGCGCTT
>NZ_JBKOTX010000072.1:0-24777 GCF_047086965.1 Roseovarius halophilus (ex Wu et al. 2025)
ATAACGGTGCTGACATGATCCATCCTCCCAAACAGGATGAATCACATCTAACGCCTCAAGGGAATCCCCCATGATTCAAGTTCAAGCCGAAACGCTGTAAAGGTAGCCCTTTGCGCGAAAGCTGAGTTCGCAGGACCTGCCGATGATCAGGTGGTCGTGCAGGGTGATCCCGAATACGTCGGCGGCGGACTGGACCTGTTGCGTCATGGCGATGTCACTGGCAGACGGGGTGGGGTCGCCCGACGGGTGATTATGTACCAGAATCAAGGCACTGGCATTCAGGTGCAAGGCCCGTTTGACCACCTCGCGGGGGTAGACCGGAACGTGATCAACCGTGCCTTCTGCCTGTTCCTCGTCGGCGATGAGGACATTCTTGCGGTCGAGGTAGAAAACCCGGAACTGTTCGGTCTGCCTGTGGGCCATCGACGTGTGGCAATAATCGAGCAGCGCATCCCATGACGAGATAACCTGACGCTGCATCACGCGGGCGCGGGACAGCCGATGCGCGGCGGCCTCGACCACTTTCAATTCGGTCATCACGGCCTCGCCAACGCCCGGGACCGCCGTGAGGCTGTCAGCCGGTGCAGAGAGTACCGAGTTGAAATCGCCGAATTTTTCCAGCAAGGCCCGGGCCAGCGGCTTGACATCGCGGCGCGGGATCGCGCGAAACAGGACAAGTTCCAGCAATTCGTAATCCGGCATGGCCCGCGCCCCGCCGGCAAGAAAGCGTTCGCGCAGGCGTTTCCGATGATCGCGCAGGTAGGACGGCGGCGGGCCGTCCCGCGGCGCCGGGGGGATCACGGCCTCGTCCCCGTCGAGAAGGGGCAACGCGGATTCGGAAAAGGCGTGGCTGCGGGTCATGCCGTCACGCTGCCGCAGCGAGGTTAGGGAAAGGTTAAGACAGGTCGATCGGCTGAAATCGTGGCGCGGTATCGCATCGGGTGCGCGACGGCATCGCGTCGGTGGGTTGTGCCATCCTGGGTACATTAACGCACCGGGCGCGCTGCGCTGCCGCGAAAAAAAGGGTGCGCAAGAATGCGCACCCTTCCGGATCGTCGCCGGGATGGTGTCGTCAGGATTTCATCGAATCCCAGAACCGTTTCACCGACTTGAAGAAGCTGGAGCTTTCGGGGTTGTTGTCCTCGGACAGTGCCGCGAACTCCTTGAGCAGATCCTTCTGCTTCGATGTCAGGTTGACCGGTGTTTCAACGGCGAGTTCGATGAACATGTCGCCGTGGCCACCGCCGCGCAGGGCGGGCATGCCCTTGTTGCGCAATCGCATCTGCCGGCCCGACTGGCTGCCGGCCGGGATCTTCACGCGCGAGCGGCCGCCGTCGATGGTGGGCACCTCGATATCGCCGCCGAGCGCGGCCGTGGTCATCGCCACCGGCACGTGACAGAAAAGGTTGCTTTCCTCACGGTCGAAAAGGTCGTGGCGCTGGACTTCGATGAAGATGTACAAGTCGCCCGCCGGGCCGCCGCGCATGCCGGCCTCGCCTTCGCCGGCCAGACGGATCCGCGTTCCGGTTTCCACGCCGGCGGGGATGTTGACCGACAGCGATCTTTCACGCTCGACGCGACCCTGCCCATGACAGACATTGCACGGGTTCTTGATCGTCTGGCCCAGACCGCCGCAGGTCGGGCATGTGCGTTCGACGGTAAAGAAACCCTGTTGCGCGCGGACCTTGCCCATGCCCGAGCAGGTGGGGCAGGTCGTGGGCTCGGCCCCGCCTTCGGCGCCCGACCCCGAACAGGCGTCACAGGGTACCGAAGTGGGCACGCTGATGGATCTCTGCAGGCCGACATATGCCTCTTCGAGGGTGATGCGCATGTTGTAGCGCAGGTCTGAGCCGCGCGCGGCCCTCTGGCGCGCGCCGCCGCGGCCGCCGCCCATGAAATCGCCGAAGAGGTCATCGAACACGTCCGAGAAGGCCGAGGCGAAATCGCCCTGTCCGGGACCGCCACCGGCGTACCCGCCGCCGGGGCGCGGCCCGCCGCCGCCGCCCATGCCGCCCTCGAAGGCCGCATGACCGAACCTGTCGTAGGCCGCCTTCTTCTCGGCGTCCTTCAGGACGTCATAGGCTTCGCCGGCTTCCTTGAATTCCTTCTCGGCATCCGGATTGTCCTTGTTGCGGTCGGGGTGAAGCTCTTTCGCCTTCTTGCGATAGGCTTTCTTGATCTCGTCCGCCGAGGCGCCCTTGGACACGCCGAGGACGTCGTAATAATCACGTTTGGCCATCGGGGAACTCCTGTGTTTGGAACGCGCGGGGCCGGCCCTCCACGCGGGCCGGCCCCGAAGGTCCCGTCAGGCGCCTTACGAGCGCTTGTTTTCGTCGTCGAGGTCTTCGAAGTCGGCATCGACGATGTCGTCTTCGCCCTGACCGGCCGCATCATCGGGTGCTGCGGGGTCTTCGCCACCTTCCTCGGCCTGCGCCTTGTAGATCGCCTCGCCCAGTTTCATCGACGCCTCGGTCACGTTCTGAATGCCGGACTGCACCTTCTCGGCGGTGACGTCATCCTTCTCGAGGTCTTCCTTGAGCGCGGAGACGGCCAGCTCGATGGCTTCGACGGTGCTTGGGTCGACCTTGTCCGAATGCTCCTCGAGCGATTTCTCCGTCGAATGCACGATGCTCTCGGCCTGGTTCTTGGCCTCGATGAGTTCGCGGCGTGCCTTGTCGGACTCGGCGTTCTCCTCGGCCTCCTTGACCATCTTCTCGATGTCATCCTCGGACAGGCCGCCCGATGCCTGGATGGTGATCTTCTGCTCCTTGTTCGTGCCCTTGTCCTTGGCCGAAACGGAGACGATGCCGTTGGCGTCGATGTCGAAGGTCACCTCGATCTGCGGCATGCCGCGCGGTGCCGGCGGAATGTCCTCGAGGTTGAACTGGCCCAATATCTTGTTGTCGGTGGCCATTTCGCGTTCACCCTGGAAGACGCGGATCGTCACGGCGCTCTGGTTGTCCTCGGCGGTCGAGAAGATCTGCGACTTGTTGGTGGGGATCGTCGTGTTGCGGTCGATCAGGCGGGTAAAGACACCGCCCAGTGTCTCGATCCCGAGCGACAGCGGCGTCACGTCGAGCAGCACCACGTCCTTGACGTCACCCTGCAGCACGCCGGCCTGGATCGCGGCGCCCATGGCGACGACCTCGTCGGGGTTCACGCCCTTGTGGGGCTCCTTGCCGAAGAACTTGGTCACTTCCTCCATGACCTTGGGCATGCGGGTCTGGCCGCCGACGAGCACGACCTCGTCCACGTCCGAGGCCGAGATGCCGGCATCCTTGAGCGCGGCCTTGCACGGCTTGATCGAGTTGGTGATCAGGTCGCCCACGAGGCTTTCCAGCTTGGCGCGGGTCAGTTTCATCACCATGTGAAGCGGCTGACCGTCGGACCCCATCGAGATGAACGGCTGGTTCACTTCGGTCTGGGATGCGCTCGACAGTTCGATCTTGGCCTTCTCGGCCGCTTCCTTGAGCCGCTGAAGCGCCATCTTGTCCTGCGTGAGGTCGACGCCGTGCTCTTTCTTGAACTCGTCGGCAAGGTAGTTGACGATCCGCATGTCGAAGTCTTCACCGCCGAGGAACGTGTCGCCGTTGGTGGATTTCACTTCGAACAGGCCGTCGTCGATCTCGAGGATGGTCACGTCGAACGTGCCGCCGCCGAGGTCATAGACGGCGATGGTGTGCGTGTCTTCCTTGTCGAGCCCGTAGGCCAGCGCGGCCGCCGTCGGCTCGTTGATGATGCGCAGCACTTCCAGACCGGCGATCTTGCCGGCGTCCTTGGTGGCCTGACGCTGGGCGTCGTTGAAGTAGGCCGGCACGGTGATGACCGCCTGCGTCACTTCCTCGCCGAGATAGGACTCGGCGGTTTCCTTCATCTTGCCGAGGATGAAGGCGGAGATCTGCGAGGGGCTGTATTTCTCGTCGTGGGCTTCGACCCATGCATCGCCGTTGCCGCCGTCGATGACGTTGAACGGCATGTTCTTCTTGTCCTTGGCAAGATCGCTGTCGTCCACGCGGCGGCCGATCAGGCGCTTGACGCCGAAGATCGTGTTACTGGGGTTGGTCACGGCCTGACGCTTGGCCGGTTGCCCGACGAGCCGCTCCTCGTCGGTGAAGGCGACGATCGAGGGCGTCGTGCGGGCGCCTTCGGAATTCTCGATGACACGGGCCTGACTGCCATCCATGATGGCGACGCAGGAGTTGGTGGTGCCGAGGTCGATACCGATGACTTTGGACATTTCTTTTCGATCCCTTCTGACTTAGGCGATGTTGACGGCGACCCGACCCTTTCTGGCATCGGGCCCCCCGGTTGAGTGCGGTGGTCCGATCAAGCGCTCACCGCGTTTCCGGGCGTATATAGGGAGGGCGATTTGCGCCTGCAAGCAGCCTGACGGCAGTGATTTTGCAAATGCCTGCCAAATTGGTCATGTCTGGCGCTGCGGGAATCGACAACGGAGGCGCCGGTGCTGACTGTCAGGGGCGTGGAGATCCACAAGGGGTATCTGGCGCCCGATGCGCAGGCGGCGCTGGTCGCGGAGTTGCGGCAGGTCGTGGCCCGTGCGCCGCTCTTTACGCCGACGACGCCGCGCGGGCGCCCGATGTCCGTCAGGATGACGTCGGCGGGGCGCTACGGCTGGGTGTCGGACCGGGGCGGGTATCGCTACGAGCCGCGCCACCCCGACGGCCAGCCCTGGCCGGCGCTGCCCGACACCGTCAGGCGGATATGGGCCGCGCTGGTCAGTGCCGAGCGGCTGCCGGATTGCTGCCTGGTCAACTATTACGGCGCGGATGCCCGAATGGGCCTGCACCAGGATCGGGACGAGGCCGATTTCGTCTGGCCCGTCCTGTCGGTGTCGCTGGGCGACGAGGCGCTTTTCCGCATCGGCAACACCACCCGCGGGGGACGGACCGAATCAGTATGGCTGCAATCGGGTGACGTGGTGGTCATGGGCGGGGCCGCGCGGCTGGCCTATCACGGGGTCGACCGGGTCAGGTTCGGCAGTTCCACGCTTTTGCAGAACGGTGGGCGCATCAACCTGACCTGCCGGGTCGTCGACTGACCGCGGGCGTCAGCGCCGGGCGTTCCAGCTGCTCGAGGCGTATTGCCGCGTGTAGAATTCACCGAGCATCCCGATCACCAGCAGGACGATGCCGACATAGAGCGGGTATTCCACCGACGTGTTGCGCGGGAAATAATTGACGAAGGTGAAGCCGCGGCACTGGTCGATGGCGTGGAACAGCGGGTTCCAGTCGAAAATCGCGATCATCGACGGGGGCAGGGCGTTGGCGACGAACATCTTGCCGGACGCGATCATGTTGGCACGTTGGTAGACCTGTGTCGCGATGGACACGAAATTGGGAAACCACGGTTTCAGCGCCAGCATGACCACGCCGAGCGCACAGCCGGTGAACCATGCCAGCAGGAACATGCCGAACGCCGGGACGGGCAGGTGGATCTCGTAGCTCTTGATCGCGACGTGATAGGCGAAAAGGATCAGCACCATCGACAGCACCTGGATGTAGAGGCTGGAGAGCGCGGCTGACACGATCGAGACCACCGTGTTCATCGGCGCGTGCTGCATCATCGGCGAGGTCGGCCCTTCTGCCCCTGCCACCGCGCCGAGCGCCTTGACGTGGGTCAGGAACAGGAAGATGCCCGACAGCATGTACAGCATGAAATCGCCGCGCAGCTTTGCGCCGCGCAGGCCGAGGAGCGAGAACATCAGGTAGAACGCCGTCACGAAGATGATGGCGCTGAGCATGTTGATCCCGATGGCGAGAAAGGCGTTGCCGTGCCCCTTGCGGATGTGGCGGACCGTGGCGTGGTAGATCAAC
Organism: Roseovarius halophilus (ex Wu et al. 2025); assembly: GCF_047086965.1. Classification (NCBI taxonomy): domain Bacteria; kingdom Pseudomonadati; phylum Pseudomonadota; class Alphaproteobacteria; order Rhodobacterales; family Roseobacteraceae; genus Roseovarius; species Roseovarius halophilus (ex Wu et al. 2025). Next base: position 5,835 of record NZ_JBKOTX010000072.1, read on the forward strand.
TCGATCAGCGCGAAAGAGGACCGGAGCCGCGATCGGGGGGCGGTATTCTGAAACATGGCCTGTATGCCGCTGCTGCGTGGTTTCTTGGGGCGGGATTCTTGTTGTTATGCGCCACGCGTATCATAAGGGCCCTTGAAAATCCATCAACAAGCAAGCGGGCACCGGGCCGCGCGGGCAAAGGGGGACGACATGGACCATGCGAAACTGACCGAGGAGATGCGGCGCCTTGCACTGGACGCGGGGGCGCGGATCATGGAGATTTACCAGTCCGACGATTTCGACGTGAAGGTGAAGTCGGACGAAAGCCCCGTGACCGAAGCCGACGAGGCCGCCGATGCCGTGATCTCGGCCGGGCTGCGCGCCGCGTTTCCCGACGTGACACTGGTCACCGAGGAGCAGGCGGAGTCCCACAGGGCGCGGGCGGATACCTTCCTGATCGTCGATCCGCTGGACGGAACCAAGGAATTCATCAAGCGCCGCGGGGATTTCACGGTGAACATCGCTTACGTCGAGGCCGGTGTGCCGACGCGCGGCGTGGTCTACGCCCCTGCAAGGGGCCGCATGTTCCTGACACTGGAGGATGGCCGCGCCGTCGAGGAGACGGGGCCCTTCGACCGCGACCGGACGGGCGAGGTCGTGCCCATCCACGTCGCCACGTCGGACAATGACGCGCTGATGGTTGTGGCGAGCAAGTCGCACCGCGACGCGGCCACGGATGACTACATCGCGAAATACGCGGTCAAGGACACCACGAGCGCGGGATCGTCGCTGAAGTTCTGCCTCGTGGCGACGGGAGAGGCCGACCTGTATCCGCGTCTCGGCCGGACGATGGAATGGGATACCGCGGCGGGCGACGCGGTGCTGCGCGGGGCCGGTGGCGTGGTGGTGCGTTTCGACGATCACGCGCCGTTGCGGTATGGCAAGGACGGGTATGCCAACCCGTTTTTCATAGCCGCGGCGCCGGGCGTTGCCCTGAAGCCCGCCTGATCGCGCTGCCGGAGGTGCCCCGATGCGAGTGGCGACCGGCAAATTGCATGTTCGGGCCGCAAAAATGACGGGTTTTTCCGATAGCCGGATGCATGTGATTGCACTTTGGTATATGCGTAACAACGAGAGGGTTGTCGGGAGCACATGATGCGCAACAAGATCACGAAAGCGATTTTCCCGGTTGCCGGGCTGGGCACGCGGTTCATCCCGGCGACGAAATCGGTTCCCAAGGAAATCATGACGCTGGTCGACCGTCCGCTGGTTCAGTACGCCATCGACGAGGCCCGGGCGGCGGGCATCAAGGAGTTCATCTTTGTCACCTCGCGCGGCAAGGGCGCGCTGGAGGATTATTTCGACACGGCGCCGCAGCTGGAGGCGGAGCTGCGCAAGAAGGGCAAGGACGAGCTGCTGGAGCTTTTGAAATCGACGAACATGGATAGCGGCGAGATCGCCTACATGCGCCAGCACAAGCCACTGGGGCTGGGCCACGCGGTGTGGTGCGCGCGGCGGTTGATCGCGAACGAGCCGTTCGCCGTGATCCTGCCCGATGACGTGATCGCCGCGGACCAGCCCTGTCTGGCCCAGATGGTCGAGGCGTTCGAGGAAACGCAAGGCAACATCGTGGCGGCGATGGAGGTGCCCGAGGAAAGCGCATCTTCCTACGGGATACTCGACGTCAAGGAGGACATGGGCAAAATCGTGTCGACCAAGGGCATGGTCGAGAAGCCCAAGCCGGGCTGCGCGCCGTCCAACCTGGCGGTGATCGGGCGGTATATCCTGACGCCGAAGGTGCTGCAGAAACTGAACCGCAAGAAGACCGGCGCCGGGGGCGAGATCCAGTTGACCGACGCGATCGCCGATGCGCGCGACGACGGCGAGGAGGTCTATGGCTACCGTTTCAACGGCCAGCGGTTCGACTGCGGGTCCAAATCGGGGTTCCTTCAGGCAACCGTGGCCTTTGCGCTTGCCCGCGACGACCTGCGCGACGATCTTTGGCATTATATCAGTGACGTGGTGCATGCGGAGCAGGCCGCGCAGTAAACCGCAGGGGGAAGCGGGGTGACGAATGTTCTGGTGACCGGCGGTGCCGGCTATATCGGGTCCCATGCCTGCAAGGCGCTTGCGGCCGCCGGATTTACCCCCGTTACCTATGACAACCTCAGCATCGGCTGGGAAGACGCGGTGACCTTCGGCCCCTTCGAAAAAGGCGATCTGGCCGACCGCGCGCGGCTTGATCAGCTCTTTGCGGCCTATCAGCCGACCGCGGTGATGCATTTCGCCGCCCTGAGCCAGGTGGGCGAGAGCATGCGCGAGCCGGGGCTTTACTGGCGCAACAACGTGGCCGGGTCACTCACGCTGTTCGAGGCGGCGGTGCAGGCTGGATGCCGCAACGTCGTCTTTTCGTCGACCTGCGCGACCTATGGCGATCAGGACAACGTGGTGCTGGACGAGGAGACGCCGCAGGCGCCCACGAACCCGTACGGCGCCACCAAGCGCGCGATCGAGGACATGCTGCGCGATTTCGAGGCGGCACACGGGATGCGGCACGTGATCTTCCGCTATTTCAACGTGGCCGGTGCCGACCCGGAGGCCGAGATCGGGGAGTTTCACCGGCCCGAGACGCATCTCGTGCCGCTCTTGCTGGATGCGATCGAGGGCAAGCGCGATGCGCTGACGATTTTCGGCACCGATTACGATACGCCGGACGGCACCTGCATCCGGGATTACGTGCACGTCATGGACCTTGTCGAGGCGCATGTGCTGGGGCTGAAATGGCTGGAAGAGGACCGCGGGAGCCGGGTGTTCAACCTCGGGACCGGCACGGGGTTCTCGGTGCGCGAGGTGATCGAGCAGTCCGGCGCGGTCACGAACCGTCACGTGCCGGTCGTGGAGGGGCCGCGGCGCCCGGGCGACTGCACCAAGCTGGTTTCCGGGTCGGACAGGGCGGAGTCCGAGCTGGGATGGTCACCCCGGCGATCGACCATGCACCGGATGATCGCGGATGCGTGGCAGTGGCATCAATCCGGCCATTACGCGAAATAGGCGCGGGACCGTGCGCCGGACAGCGGAGCATGCGGACCGGATGAGCAGGCTGCGGCAGATGGCACTGGCTTACCGGTTGCGCCTAAGGCGGCGGCGCCTGCTGTTTCGCGCGCTGCACAAGCGGCGGCAGTTGCGCGCGGTCAGCGACCGCACCGCGGGTATCGCGCCCGGGGCGATCCTGGCCTTTTCGACGATGCGCAACGAGATGCTGCGCCTGCCGCATTTCCTGCGGCATCACCGGGACCTCGGGGTTGATCATTTCCTGATCGTCGAGAATGGCAGCGATGACGGCACGCGCGATTACCTTGCCGCGCAGCCCGACGTATCGCTCTGGACGACGGGGCACAGTTACAAGCTGTCGCGTTTCGGCGTGGATTGGCTGACATGGCTTCAGATATGCCACGGGCACGGCCACTGGTGCCTGACCGTGGATGCCGACGAGATCCTGATCTACCCGCATCACGACACGCGCCCGCTGCCTGCGCTGGTGGACTGGCTTGAGCGGCAGGGGCGCGAGTCTTTCGGGGCGCTCATGCTGGACATGTACCCCAAGGGCCCGCTGGGCGCGCAGCCTTACAGGCCGGGCGATGATCCGTTCGATCTGCTGTGCTGGTTCGATGGCGGCAACTACGTGATGCAGAAGAAGCCCGATCTTGAAAACCTGTGGATACAGGGCGGCGTGCGGGCGCGCATGTTCTTTGCCGACAGGCCGCGCCGGGCGCCCACGATGGGCAAGACGCCGCTGGTGAAATGGAACCGGCGGTATGCCTATGTCAGTTCGGCCCATTCGTTGCTGCCGCGGCGGCTGAACCACGTGTATGACGAACAGGGCGGCGAGATGACCTCGGGCATTCTGCTGCACACCAAGTTCCTGCCCAACGTGGTGGAGAAATCCGCCGAGGAGAAGCACCGGCGCGAGCATTTCGCCAACAGCCGCCTGTACGACAGCTACTATGACAGCCTGACCGACAGCCCCGATTTGTGGTGCGAACACTCCACGCGGCTGATCGGGTGGCGCCAACTGGAAGCGATGGGCTTGATGTCAAAGGGAAATTGGATATGAGGAAACAGCGGTTCTGTGTTAGTAAACGATGATGCGCCTTCCGGCTGGCCGGGGCGCGCCCACAAGAGGCCCGCGACAAGGGTACGTTAACGGCGAGGCGGTAGTGTTCGGGGCAGGGTTCCAGATCGGCGAGGGGCTGTAGCGCATGGGCGCGTGGCAGTCATATCACATGCGGCTCCGGCGCAAGCGCGCCAAGGTCCGGGCCTGGCGCAAGCATTTTGCCCTTCGGCCCGTGGCGAACCGGACCGGGGCGATCAGGCCCGGTGACATCCTGCTGTTCTCGACATTCCGCGACGAATACGTGCGGCTGCCTTATTTCATGAAATATTACCGCGCCCTCGGCGTGTCGCATTTCCTGATGGTGGACAATGGCAGCACGGATGGCGGGCGCGAATACCTTGCCGACCAACCCGACGTTTCGCTTTGGTCCACGAATGCCAGTTACAAGCGGGCGCGTTTCGGCGTTGACTGGCTGAACTGGCTGCAACAGAAATACGGCCATGATCACTGGACGCTCGTGGTGGATCCGGATGAGCTGTTCGTCTACCCGTTCTGCGACACACGCCCCATCCGCGCGCTGACCGACTGGCTGGATGTGAGCCAGATCAAGAGCTTCGGCGCGATGCTGCTGGACATGTACCCCAAGGGCCGCATCGACGCGCAACCCTACCGGCCCGGGCAGGACCCGATCGAGATCGCGGCGTGGTTCGACCCCGGGAATTACATGATTTCCAAGAACCACGCCTATGGCAACCTCTGGATCCAGGGCGGGCCACGGGCGCGCGTCTTCTTTGCCGACACGCCGAAGAAAGCACCGGCGCTGAACAAGATACCGCTGGTAAAATGGAACCGCAGGTACGCTTACTTGAGTTCCACGCACATGCTGCTGCCCCGCGGGCTGAACCTGACCTATGACGCGTGGGGTGGCGAAAAGGCCAGCGGTGTCCTGCTTCATGCCAAGTTTCTCGACACCTTTGCCGCCAAGGCCGAGGAGGAGCTCACGCGCCGCCAGCATTATTCGGCCAGCCTTGAGTACAAGGCGTATTACGACAATCTGCGCGAAAACCCGGACCTTTGGTGCAAATGGTCGGAGAAGTATATAAACTGGCGGCAGCTGGAGATCCTCGGGCTGATGTCCAAGGGGAACTGGGCATGAGCGGGGGCATGGGCACGTGAGCGTCGGGATCATCATGCTGGTGCATACGGCCTTTGGCCGGGCCGAGCAGGTGGCGCGGCACTGGGCCGCCGCGGGCTGTCCGCTTGTCATCCATTGCGACAGGATGGTGCCTGCGAAAACCTACAACGCTTTCGTGCAGTCGCTGGCGGATATCCCCGACCTGCGCTTTTCACGCCGGCACCGGTGCGAGTGGGGAACATGGGGCATTGTCGCGGCGACGCAGAACGCGGCGGAGGTGATGCTGGAAGATTTTCCGCAGGTCCAGCATGTCTATCTTGCCTCAGGCTCCTGCTTGCCGCTCAGGCCGGTGCAGGAACTGACCGACTATCTTGCCGCCCGTCCGAAAACCGATTTCATCGAAAGCGCCACGACGGCCGACGTGCCATGGACGATCGGCGGGCTGGATCGGGAACGCTTCACCCTGCGGTTCCCGTTCTCGTGGCGCAAGCACAGGTTCCTGTTCGACAGGTACGTGGCATTGCAACGGTTCGTGCGGTACAAAAGGCATATCCCCAACGGGATCGTGCCGCACATGGGCAGCCAGTGGTGGTGCCTGACGCGCCAGACGCTGTCGGATATCCTGACCGATCCGGAAAGGCCGGTTTACGACCGGTATTTCAGCAAGGTCTGGATCCCCGATGAAAGTTATTTCCAGACGCTTTCCCGGCAGTACTCGCGCCAGATCGAAAGCCGGTCGCTGACGCTGTCGAAGTTCGACTACCAGGGCAAGCCGCACATCTTCTACGACGATCACCTGCAGCTTCTGCGCCGGTCCGATTGTTTCGTGGCGCGCAAGATATGGCCCTTTGCCGATCGTCTGTACCAGGCGTTCCTGTCGGACAGCGCGGGCGCGATGAAACGGACCGAACCGAACCCCGGCAAGATCGACCGCATATTTGCCAAGGCGGTCGAACGGCGCACGCGGGGCCGACCGGGCCTCTACATGCAGAGCCGCTTTCCCGTGGAGGGGCGCGAGAACGGGCTGACCTGCGCGCAGTATTCGGTGTTCGAGGGGTTCGCGGACCTGTTCGAGAATTTCGAAAGCTGGCTGGCCAAGGTGACGGGCACGCGCGTGCATGGTCACCTGTTCGCGCCGGAGCGTGCCGAATTTTCCGAGCGCCAGACCGTGATGAACGGCGCGCTGAGCGACAGCGCGGCGCTGCGCGATTACAACAAGCGCGCCTTTCTGGCCAGCCTGATCTGGAACACCCGCGGTGAACGGCAATGTTTCCAGTTCGGCCCGGGTGATCACATCCGGGATGTCGAATGGGACATCGCCAAGGATCCGAATGCGCAGATCTCGGTCATTACCGGGGCGTGGGCCGTGCCGCTGTTCAAGTCCAACAGGAATTTCGCCGATATCCGGCAGGAGGCCGCGATGCTGCAACAGGTGGAAAGCAAGCATCTGGAGGTTCTGCGCGCCCCCTGGACGAAGGCGCGGGTGCGCATCTGGTCGATGGCGGAATTCAGCGAGGCGCCGATGGAGCCCTTGCAACTGATCATCGACGAGATCGGCCAGCAGAATGCGCGCGGGCTGGCCGAGGTGCCGCGCATGTCCGACCTGACGGGATTCGGCCAGTTCCTGCAGAACCTCAAGAACCAGGGCATGCATCCTTACCTGATGGGCGATTTTCCTGTCGAGAAGCGCGTGAGCGAACCGGCCGCGACCGCCCGCAAGCCCTACCCGGTGCGGTGACGCGGGATGGCGGCCAAGTTCGACTACTTCGTTGTGTTCGCGGAAATGCGCACCGGGTCCAACTTCCTGGAGGCGAACCTCAACACCTTCGACAGTTTCCAGTGTCACGGTGAAGCGTTCAACCCGCATTTCATCGGCTATCCCAACAGGGACGAGATACTGGGCATCACGCAGCCCATGCGCGAGCAGGCGCCGGGGCGCCTGATCGGGGCGATCAAGGGACAGTCCGAGGGTCTGGGCGGCTTCCGTTTCTTCCACGATCACGATCCCCGGGTTCTGGACATCTGCCTTGATGATCCGCGCTGCGCCAAGGTGATCCTGACGCGCAACCCGGCGGAAAGCTATGTGAGCTGGAAGATCGCGCAGGCCACGGGGCAGTGGAAGCTGACCAACGTCAAGCGCCGCCGCGCCGCCAAGGCCGTTTTCGACGCCGACGAGTTCGAGGCGCATGTCGCGCGGTTGCAGGAATTCCAGGTTTTTCTGCTGAACCATCTTCAAAGGACGGGGCAGACGCCCTTTTACGTGGCCTACGAGGATTTGCAGGATGTGGACGTGATGAACGGGCTGGCGCGGTTCCTGGGGTCCGACGAGCGGCTGGAGGCGCTGGACGCGTCGCTGAAGAAGCAGAACCCGAGCCCACTGCGCGACAAGGTCGAGAATTACGAGGAAATGGAGCGCGCACTGGCCGGGCTGGACAGGTTCAACCTGACGCGGACGCCCAATTTCGAACCGCGGCGCGGCCCGGCTGTGCCCGGCTTCGTCACCGGGGCGCGCGCGCCGCTGGTCTACATGCCGGTGCGCGCGGGGCCGGAGGCCGAGATCTGCGCGTGGCTGGCCGCGCTGGACGGGGTCGCGCCCGAAACGCTGCCGACCAAGCTGAACCAGAAGGCGTTGCGCCAGTGGAAGCGCCGCAAGCCGGGGCATCGCAGCTTCACGGTGTTGCGTCACCCGGTGGCGCGGGCGCATGCAGCCTTCTGCAGCCGGATCCTGCCGCGGGGGGCGGGGAGTTTTTCGGATATCCGGCGCACGCTTCGCAATTTCCACAAGGTGCCGATCCCGGGCGGTGGGCCCGACGAGAGCTATGACAAGGCCGCGCATCGGGCCGCCTTTGTTGCCTTTCTCGAATTCCTGCGGGCCAACCTTGCCGGGCAGACCAGCATCCGGACGGATGCGCACTGGGCCACGCAGGCGTCCGTTCTTCAGGGGATGGCGCAGTTCGGGGTGCCCGACATGGTGATCCGCGAAGACGAGATGGGGGCCTACCTGCAGGCGATCGCGCGCCAAGTGGGATACCCGACGCCGCCCCGGCCGGAGCGGGGCGCGGCCGACGTGCCGTTCGCGCTGGACGAAATCTACGATTCGGAGATCGAGACGCTTGTCAGCACGATCTATCAGCGGGATTACATGATGTTCGGCTTCCGCCCCTGGGCGTGACCGTGACGGTGCCGCGCCGGCTCAGGCCGCCTGAACGGCCTGAGCTTCGGTAAGGATGGTATAAAGCGTTGCCGGATCCGAATTGGCGCGCAGCTTGGCGCAGACCGACGGATCGCGCAGCGTGCGTGAGACCAGTGCCAGCGCCTTGAGGTGTTCGACACCGGCGTCGCGCGGGGCAAACAGGGCAAAGGCAAGGTCGACCGGCTGTCGGTCAACGGCGTGAAAGTCGATCGGCTTGTCCAGAAGAACCATCACGCCGACAACCTGCTCGACACCGTCGATCCGGGCGTGTGGCAGTGCAACGCCGTTGCCCACCCCCGTCGGCCCGAGGCTTTCACGTTCCTGCAGCGCCTCGACGGCGGCCGACTGGTCGATGCCGTACGCGACCTCGCCGATGCCGGCGATTTCGTGCAAAAGGCGTTTCTTGCTGGACGCAGAAGACAACAGGCGTACGGCCTCAGGCTTGAGGATCATCGGCAAATCCATTTCTTGTATCTCTCCGACAGGTGTCACCTGTGGGGACGTGGCCCCGCGTTCTTCAGGGATCGATCCAGCCTATGTTGCCGTCATCGCGGCGATAGACCACGTTCAGCCCTTCTTTACCCTCGTTTCGAAAGACAAGGACCGGGGCGCCGGCGAGTTCCATCTGCATGACCGCTTCTCCGACGGAGAGGGACGGAATCTGGGTTTCCATCTCGGCCACGATTATGGGCTGCAGGCTTTCAGGTTCCGATTCTTCGCCTTCGGTTTCAGTCGCGAGGATATAAGAGGACGCGCCGGAGAGTTCAACCGGCGCGACGCGCTCGCGGTGGTGATCTTTTAGGCGCCTTTTGTACCGCCTGAGTTGTTTTTCCATCTTTTCGCAACAGCCATCGAAGGCGGAATAAATCTCGTGGGACTTGGCACTGGCTTGCGCGGTCAGCCCCGTCGACAGATGCACAATGGCTTCACAGACGAATTCGCTGGCGTTCTTGGAGAAAATGACATGCGCATCGGTCGGACGCTCGGCATATTTCGCCACGGCGGCGCCGAGCTCATCTTCGACATGCGTTTGCAGGGCCTGGCCCACGTCGATCTGCTTTCCACTGATTTGATAACGCATCGTAACTCCTTCGATTGGACATCTCGGGCCAACACGGGCGCGTCGGCGCCCGGGTGGTCGTCAGCCGTCGATGCGGGTAGGCGGCATTCGGTCAGCCTGTCCTGAACCGGGCCCGGGCTCGCGGGGCCACAGCGGGAACAGCCGGTTGTGCACGTATGCCATACCGCAATTGAGGGGGTTCGCGGCTGTCTTGTCAATGGCGATCGACGTGGCCCCGAGAAATTCCGCGTGATCCCGCGGGTGTCAGAAGATGCGGAAATTCTCGCCCAGATAGACGCGGCGCACGTTCTCGTTCTTCACGACGTCATCCGGTGTGCCCGACATGAGCACCTGTCCGTCGTGCAGGATATAAGCGCGGTCCACGATTTCCAGCGTCTCGCGGACGTTGTGATCGGTGATCAGCACGCCGATTCCCCGCTTTTTCAGATCGGCCACGAGATGCCGTATATCGCCCACCGAAATGGGATCGACGCCGGCAAACGGCTCATCGAGCAGCAGGTATCGCGGATCCGCGGCAAGGCAGCGGGCAATCTCGACGCGGCGTCTTTCACCGCCCGACAGTGCCAGCGCGGGGGCGCGGCGCAAGTGCTCGATGGAGAATTCCGACAACAGCTCTTCGAGCCGCTCGCGGCGCTTGTGCGCATCGGGCTGGGATATGTCGAGAATTGCGAGGATGTTGTCCTCGACGGACAGGCCGCGGAAGATCGACATTTCCTGCGGCAGGTAGCCGATGCCCATCTTGGCGCGACGATACATCGGCAGGTTCGTGACGTCGCGCCCGTCGATCAGAACGTGGCCGCCCTCGGGATAGATCAGCCCGGCGATGGCGTAGAACGTCGTCGTCTTGCCCGACCCGTTGGGCCCGAGCAGGGCCACGACCTCGCCCTGTTGCAAGTCGAGCGAGACATCGCGGATCACGACGCGTTTCTTGTAGCTCTTGCGCAGGTTCTCGACCCTCAGGCCGGTATTCTCGTGCGCGACATGCAGGGCGGGGCGGGCCATGGGCTAGTTGCCGTCCTGCGGCTGTATCACGGTCTTGACGCGTCCGCTCATGCGGGCGGTGCCCGCGCGGGTATCCACGAACATCGTCTCGGCGGTCAGGGAATTGGCGCCCTGTACGAGCAGGACATCGCCCTGCATCCGGATGACCCCGGTGGTGATGTCGTAATCGGCGCGGCTGGCCTCGGCGGCGTCGGGGCCGCTGACCAGCGTGACGCCGCCGGTGGCGCTGAGGCTTTCGATACCGCTCTGGTCTTCGAGGTACTTGACCTGCACGCGGGGCGCGCTCAGCCGCATTTCCCCCTGACCGATCGTGACATTGCCGGTGAAGACGGCCGAGCCGCTGCCCTGATCCACGGCGAGATCATCGGCTGTCACCTCGACGGGCAGGGTGCTGTTCTGCTGCGTGCTGCCAAAGGCCACCTGCGCGCCCTGCGCGGTGGCGGCAAGCGGGGCGATCACGACGAAAAACGCGGCGGCAAGAGTTTTTGAACGAAACACGGGGGGTCAATCCTTGGGTCTGTCGGGCCGGTATATCAGCTTCACGCCGTCGGTGAAAAGCAATTGTGCCGCGCCGGGCGTATCCCCGTCGCTGAGGATCATGCGCCCCGCCGTCAGTTCACCCGGCGGGCCGGTCCCCGTCACGGCGCCCGCGGTTTCGGCGCGCAGCCTGTCGATCCGCGCGGTGAGCGTGTCGGTCGAGATCGTGTAGCCCGTCGTCGTCACGACACTGACATTGCCTTGCAGGCGCGCTGTCCCGTCGTTCTGGCGCAGGTCCGCGTGATCGGCCTGAATGTCGATCGCGCCGCCGGCGGTGAGACGGATGTTCGCCGTTACTCCGTCGGCGCGCAAGCCGGCCGCGTCGTCGGGCGCCGGGCGCGCGGTGGCGGCGCGGACCATGATCTGGTCACCGCCCCGTGTCACGCCCGCGAAGGTCGGGTTGGTGGCGCCCAGATCATGCGCGCGTTTTTCAAGGTCGATCTGGCTTACCGGCACGGATTTGCCGGGATCGACGGTGCGCGAGATCAGGAAAAGGGTGGACAACAACCCCAGTGCCGCCATCGGCAGGATTATTTTCATCCATGCCACGAGGCGGGAATGGAAGTTGTCGTATCGCGCCATCAATGTGCGAAGATATCCACCTCGGGCCAGCCCGCAAGGTCCAGCCGTGCGCGCGTCGGCAGGAAATCGAAACAGGCCCGGGCCAGATCGGTGCGCCCTTCGCGGGCAAGCCGCAGGTCCAGCTCCTCGCGCAGCCGGTGCAGGTGCAACACGTCGGACGCGGCATAATCGAGCTGCGCCTCGGTCAGCGTTTCGCTGCCCCAGTCGGACGATTGCTGCTGTTTCGAGATGTCGACGCTCAACAATTCCTGCAGCAGGTTCCTGAGGCCGTGCCTATCGGTGTAGGTGCGCACCAGCTTGCTGGCGATCTTGGTGCAATAGACAGGCGCGGCAAGCGCGCCGAACGCGTTGTACATCGCCGCGATGTCGAAACGCCCGAAATGGAAGAGCTTGAGCACGTCGGGATCGGTCAGAAGCGCCGACAGGTTCGGCGCGGCGGTCTGGCCGCGCGCGATCTGGACCATGTGGGCGTTGCCGTCCCCCCCTGACAACTGCACGACGCAGAGCCTGTCACGATGCGGGTTCAGCCCCATGGTTTCACAGTCGATGGCCACGACAGGCCCCAGTTCGAGCCCGTCGGGCAGGTCATTCTGATGCAAATGGTTCGCCATGGACGTCTTTCGTGGCTGTTCGGGTTGGCGTGCTGGTTAGTCGGTTTTGGTGTTTCCCTCAAGCGGTAGTTGCCCGTGCGGATCGCCCGGACGTGGCGATGCCGCTTGCGGTCGCGGGCGTGCTCGGCCATTTAAGCGGGAGAACCGGATGCGAAAGGGAAAACATGAGCGGACCTCTTGATGGCCTCGTGGTGCTGGACCTCAGCCGGGTACTTGCCGGGCCGACCTGCACGCAGCTCCTTGGTGACCTCGGGGCGGAGGTGCTGAAGATAGAGCACCCGGAAAACGGTGACGACACGCGCAGCTGGGGCCCGCCATTCGCGTTGGACGACGCCGGTGAGCCCACGGACCTTTCGGCCTATTTCATGTGTGCCAACCGAAACAAGAAATCGGTCGCCATCGACCTGAGAACACCCGAGGGGCAGGCGGCCGTGCGCCGGCTGGCGGCCCGTGCCGACGTCGTGGTTGAAAACTTCAAGCCCGGGGGGCTGCGGAAATACGGGCTGGATCCGCAGACCCTCTGCGACGTTCACCCGGGGCTTGTCTATTGTTCCATATCGGGTTTCGGGCAGACCGGGCCGAACAGCGACAAGCCGGGCTACGACCTGATGGCGCAAGGCTTCGGCGGCATCATGAGCCTGACGGGCGAAGCGGACGGCGAACCGATGAAGGTGGGCGTGGCCGTGGCGGACGTGGTTTGCGGGCTTTATGCCGCGACGGGGATCCTTGCGGCGCTTCGCCATCGCGATGCCACGGGCGAGGGTCAGCACATCGACCTCGGGCTGGTGGACACGCAGATGTCATGGCTGATGAACCAGGGGCTGAACTACCTGACATCGGGCAAGGTGCCGATGCGGGCGGGCAACGCGCATCCAAACATCGTGCCTTACCAGGTGTTCGCCACTCGCGACGGGTACGTGATCGTCGCGGTCGGCAATGACAGCCAGTACGCCCGGTTCTGCGATTTCCTCGCGCGTCCGGATTATGCCGAGGACCCGAGGTTCGCGACCAACCAGGCCCGGCTGGAGCACCGAGACACGCTGGTGCCGCTGCTGGCCGCCGAGCTGGCGCGGTTCACCAGTGACGAGGTGACGGCGGGGCTGCAGGGGCGCAAGGTGCCCGTGGGCCCGGTCAACACGATCGACGCGGCGCTGCGCTCGGACCAGGCGGTGGCGCGGGAAATGACCGTGACCCTGCCTGCGCCGCAGACAGGCAAGGGCGAGGTCGAGTTGCTGGGCAACCCGCTGAAATTCTCGCGTACGCCGGTGAGTTACCGCAGCGCACCGCCCGCGCTCGGGGCCGATACGGACGATGTTTTCGCCCGGTACGGGGAGGAGTGCTGAGCCGCGTCACGGGGGCGCAAAGGCGAACGCCCCGCCGCGCACGGGGCGGCGGGGCGTTCTGAATGGCCGGGGCGCGGCGCGGGCCGTCAGACGAAGAACTGGCCGCCGTTGGCCGAGATCGTCGACCCGTTGATGAAGCCCGCGTCATCCGAGGCGAGGAAGCTGACGCAGCGCGCGATTTCGTCGGGCTCGCCCAAACGGCCGGTGGGAATCTGGGCGATGATGGAGTCGCGGACCTTTTCCGGAACGGCCATGACCATCTCGGTCGCGATGTAGCCCGGGCAGACAGCGTTGGCGGTAATGCCCTTGGACGCGCCTTCCTGCGCGAGGCTCTTGACGATACCCAGATCGCCGGCCTTGGTGGCGGCATAGTTCACCTGGGCGAACTGGCCCTTCTGACCGTTGATCGAGGAAATGACGACGATCCGGCCGAAGCCACGTTCGCGCATCCCCGGCCAAACCGGATGGATCGTGTTGAAGACGCCCGTAAGATTGGTGTCGATCACTTCCTGCCATTGTTCCGGCGTCATCTTGTGGAACGGCGCGTCGCGGGTGATGCCCGCATTGGCGACGACCACGTCGATCGGGCCCATCTCTTCCTCGACCTTGGCGATGCCGGCCTTGGATTCGGCGTAGTCGCCGGCATTCCACTTGTAGGTCTTGATGCCGGTTTCCTCGGTGAACTTGGCCGCGGCCTCATCATTGCCGGCATACGTGGCGGCCACGTCGTAGCCCTTGGCCTTGAGCTCTTTCGAGATGGCCGCGCCGATTCCGCGCGAGCCGCCGGTGACGAGTGCAGTTCTTGCCATGGTTTCCTCCAGTCTGGCTTAATCCGTTCGGTAACTCTGTTACTATTGCAAAGCTGGCATGCGCAACATTGTTGCGCCTAGAATTTTCCGTCTGTGCGGCAATGACCCGCCGCGTGTCGGATGCTGCACCCTGCAAGGCGGGGCCGGGGGCTGCCGTCAGGTGCCCCCGGCCCTCATGCGTGGCGCTGTACCCCTTGGGTATCAGGGGCGTTCGACGCACATCGCGACACCCATCCCGCCGCCGATGCACAGGGTCGCCAGACCCTTCTTGGCGTCGCGGCGCTTCATTTCGAACAGCAGGGTGTTCAGGACACGGCAGCCCGAGGCGCCGATCGGGTGGCCGATGGCGATGGCCCCGCCGTTGACGTTCACGATATCGGGGTTCCAGCCCATGTCCTTGTTCACGGCGCAGGCCTGCGCGGCGAACGCTTCGTTCGCTTCGACGAGATCGAGATCACCGACCGACCAGCCCGCCTTTTCCAGCGCCTTGCGGCTGGCATGGATCGGCCCGACGCCCATCACCGACGGATCGAGCCCCGCCGTGGCGTAGGACGCGATGCGCGCCAGCGGTTCGATGCCGCGCTTGTCGGCGTCCTCCGCGCTCATCAGCAGGGTGGCCGCCGCGCCGTCATTGAGGCCGCTGGCATTGGCGGCGGTCACGGTGCCGTCCTTGGTGAAGGCGGGGCGCATTTTCTGCATCGCCGCCATATCGGCACCGTGGCGGATGTATTCATCCTTGTCGACGACGGTTTCGCCCTTGCGGGACTTGATGGTGAAGGGGATGACCTCGTCATCGAATCGGCCCGCCTCCTGGGCGGCTTCTGCCTTGTTCTGGCTGGCCACGGCGAATTCGTCCTGCGCCTCGCGGCTGATCTGCCATTGCTCGGCCACGTTCTCGGCCGTCTGGCCCATGTGGTAGCCGTTGAAGGCGTCCCAAAGACCGTCGCGGATCATCGTGTCGATATATTTCATGTCGCCCATCTTGTGCCCGGCACGCAGATGCGCGGCGTGGGGGCTCAGCGTCATGCTTTCCTGGCCGCCGGCGCAAACGATGCTGGCATCGCCAAGCTGGATGTGCTGGGCGGCCAGCGCGACCGAGCGCAGGCCCGATCCGCAAACCTGGTTGATGCCCCAGGCCGCGCTTTCGACGGGCAGGCCGGCATTCACATGCGCCTGCCGGGCCGGGTTCTGACCCTGTGCCGCGGTCAGCACCTGCCCGAGGATGGTCTCGCTCACCTCGGACTTGTCGATGCCGGCGCGTTCGACAACGGCCTCCAGCACGGCGGTGCCCAGGTCATGGGCGGGCGTTGTTGCGAAAGATCCCCCGAAAGAGCCGACGGCGGTACGCGCCGCGGATGCGATTACTACGTTGGTCATGTATGTCCTCCACCAAATGCGTCATGGCCGAGGAGTGCCTGGAATCACATCAAGTGCGGGTCCCAGATTCCCCCGCCGCTTGAACGTTTCATAGCGCAAGTGCCGCGTTGCGGCAACTGACCGTGTATCACATCTCAGGCGCTGGCCCGGTCCCGGCCGTCGTCCAGCCATGGCGGGCGCACCGTGGGCGCGCCGAAATAGTACCCCTGGAGGCAGTCGATCCCCATCCGGGTGAGGTAATCGGCGTCCTCGGGGCGTTCGACGCTTTCGGCGACGGTGACCATGTCGAACTGTTCCGCGATGGAGGCGAGCGCGGCGCTGAGGATCTGGTTGTCGGGATTTTGCGCGATCCCGCGGATGAATTGCCCGTCGATCTTGAGAATGTCGAAATAGAAATCCCGTAGATACCTGAACGAGGTGTAGCCCGCGCCGAAATCATCGAGCGCGAAGCTGATCCCCTCGCTTTGCAGGTCGTTCATGAAGCCGACCACGAGCTCGGGCACCAGCATCGCGGAGCCTTCGGTGATTTCGAGAATGAGCCGTTCCCCGATGGTGGGCCCGCGGTCAAGCCCGCGTTTCAGGATGCGGTTCCAGCGCGGATAACCGATCGAACGCGCCGACATGTTGATCGACAAGCGCAGGTCGGGGTAGGCGGCCAGCGTGTGCAGCCCCTTTTCCAGTGCAAGGCAGTCGACGATTCGCCCCGTTTCCGTTTCCTCGATCGCGTGGATGAAATCACGCGCCGGAATGATCCGGCCCGTTTCGTCGAGCACGCGGATCAGGCCCTCGTAAAAGGCGGCGTTGCCCTGCGAGCCGGCGGGGACGATGGCCTGGTAGGCCAGCATCACCTCGTTGTGGCGCACGGCCTGGTCCACCATGTCGATGATCGATCGGTCGCGCGACATCGTGGCATATGACAATGGATTTTCGTGACCGGCCGGGATATCGGCCCATTTGCCGCGATTCCTGCGCCTCATTCCGTGCCTCCGGCTGTGACTCGTTCACAGGCTGCGGCATTCGCGCTAAGGAAGGGTTAAATGGCGGATTTGCCTGGAATTATCCGGGACGAGAGGTGACCGATCATGGAAAGGTGCGGCTGGGTCGGATCGGATCCCATCTATCTGGCGTATCACGATACCGAGTGGGGCGTGCCCGACCATGACAGCCGCCGACTGTGGGAGAAGCTGGTGCTCGACGGGTT
The DNA here is from genome assembly GCF_047086965.1 of Roseovarius halophilus (ex Wu et al. 2025). NCBI lineage: Bacteria > Pseudomonadati > Pseudomonadota > Alphaproteobacteria > Rhodobacterales > Roseobacteraceae > Roseovarius > Roseovarius halophilus (ex Wu et al. 2025). The sequence goes on from NZ_JBKOTX010000072.1 coordinate 22,799, forward strand.
CCAGGCCGGGTTGAGCTGGCTGACGATCTTGAAAAAGCGCGATAATTTCCGTGCCGCGTTTGCCGGGTTCGACCCCGATGTCATTGCCGGTTGGGGTGAAGACAAGGTATTGGAACTGCTTGATAATCCCGGGATCGTGCGGCATCGGGGCAAGATCGAGGCGACCATCGGCAACGCCCGGGTCTGGCAGCGGATCGAGGCCGAGCAGGGCTTTGACCGCTACCTGTGGGATCACGTTGGCGGCGCACCGATCCAGAACCGGTGGGAGCGCCTGTCGGAGGTGCCGGCCGAAACCGGGATTTCCCGCGCGATTTCAAGGGACTTGAAGAAAAGAGGCATGAAATTCTGCGGTCCCACCATCGTCTATGCCTTCATGCAGGCCGTGGGCATGGTGAACGATCACCTGGTCACCTGCCCGCGTCATGCGCCGGTCGCGCGGCTGGGGCGGTAGCGCGTCCGCATCACGTGGGTTTCGCGGCGGTCCGGCACGGGGCAGCTTGACAGGCCTGTCGCGAAGCCTCATATCCGTCAAGACGCTGCGCAGCCGCGTGAGCTTGCCGTGCCCGGGTCCGGGCCATCAGCGCCCAGCAGATTTCAGTTCCCCATCACGCAGGGTTCCTGACGCGACGGCCGAACGGGGCGGGAGACGCCCCCCTGTTCCGAGGCCCCGTGAACCCTTGTGTGGTCGCCTTGCGGCCATGCCCAACGGCTGCCGAAGGCGGCCCATGAAGGATATCAATTGTTCGACTTCGACATGCTCGGCCTTGCGCCGACCCTCAACACCGCGCTCGCGCGGGCCAAACTCACCAACCCGACCCCGATCCAGGCCAAGGCGATCCCGCTTGCGCTGGAAGGGCATGACATCCTTGGTCTTGCGCAGACGGGCACGGGCAAGACGCTGGCCTTTGGCCTGCCGCTGATCGACAACCTGCTGGCGGCCCCGGGCAAGCCCGCGCCCCGGACGGCCAAGGCGCTCATCCTTGCGCCGACGCGCGAGCTGACCAACCAGATCGCGGACAACCTGCGCCCGCTGACGCAGGGCTCGAAACTGCGGGTCGTCACCGTGGTGGGCGGGCAATCCATCAAGAAGCAGATCGACCTGCTGGCACGCGGCACCGATATCCTCGTGGCGACGCCGGGGCGGCTGATTGACCTGATGGATCGCGGCGCCGTCGACCTGGCCCAGACACGGCACCTCGTGCTGGACGAGGCGGACCAGATGCTTGACATGGGGTTCATCCATGCCCTGCGCCGGATCGCGCCCAAGCTTGGCACCCCGCGCCAGACGATGCTGTTCTCGGCAACGATGCCGAAACAGATGGAGGAGCTTTCCGGCGCGTATCTCGACAACCCCCGGCGCGTGCAGGTCGCCCCGCCGGGCAAGGCGGCCGACAAGATCGACCAGTCGGTGCATTTCCTGCCCAAGCCCGACAAGGCCGCGAAGCTGCGCGAGATACTGTCGCAGGACCGCGAGGCGCTGACCCTTGTTTTCGCCCGGACGAAACACGGTGCGGAGAAACTGATGAAGGGCCTCGTGGCGGACGGATTCAACGCCGCCTCGATCCACGGCAACAAGAGCCAGGGCCAGCGGGACCGGGCGATCAAGGCGTTCCGCGCGGGCGAGACCACGGTGCTGGTGGCGACGGATGTCGCCGCCCGGGGAATCGACATTCCCGGTGTCGCCTTCGTCGTCAACTACGACCTGCCCGAGGTCGCGGGGAACTACGTGCACCGCATCGGCCGGACCGCACGTGCCGGTCGCGAGGGCGAGGCGATTTCGCTCTGCGCGCCGGAGGAGGCCGACCTGCTGCACCAGATCCAGAAAGTCATGAAGATCGAGGTGCCGGTCGCCAGCGGGGAAAGCCCGGTTCTGGGGCGTGACGGCGCGGGCAATGGCCGTGGCGGCGCGGGCCACCGTGGCGGACAGGGCAAACGTCCTGCCGCGAATGGTGGCGGGGCCGCCCCCGGCAAGCGCCGCC
>NZ_JBKOTX010000073.1:0-24674 GCF_047086965.1 Roseovarius halophilus (ex Wu et al. 2025)
CGCCGAGAAGGAAGAGCTGGGAATCCTCGTCTTCGACGTGACCAGCGGGCCGGCGGATTTCATCGCCGAGAATCCCGACATCGTGTCCGCCTTCCTCGACGGCCGGGCGCCGCGACGGCTGGGCGGGGTCCTTGAAATCGTTTCAAAGCCGCCTGGCTTGGCGCGATCACTTCATGCAAAAGCTGGAGGATGAGCCTGCGCTGGAGTGGCACTGCCTGCATTCCGCCTACGAGGGCCTGCGCGGCGACGATCCCGACGTGCGCGCCGCCTGGGCCGAGGGGCGCACCGGCCTGCCCTTCGTCGATGCCTGCATGCGGTCGCTGATCCACACGGGCTGGCTGAATTTCCGCATGCGGTCGATGGTCATGGCGGTGGCCTCCTATCACTTGTGGCTGGACTGGCGGGCCACCGGGGAACACCTGGCGCGGCTCTTCACCGACTATGAACCAGGAATCCACTGGTCCCAGGTGCAGATGCAGTCGGGGACGACAGGCATGAACACCCTGCGCATCTACAACCCCGTCAAGCAGGGCCACGACCAGGACCCGACCGGCGCCTTCACGCGGGCCTGGGTACCGGAACTGGCCCCGGTGCCGGATGCCCTGTTGCAGGAACCCTGGCGCTGGGAGGGGGCAGGCCGGCTGGATTACCCCGCGCCCGTGGTCGATGTCGCGCAGGCGGCGCGGGCCGCGCGCGAAAAGGTCTGGGCGGTGCGCCAGGGCGCAGCCTTCCGCGGCGAGGCCATGCGGATCGTGGACAAGCACGCCAGCCGCAAGGACCGCGCCGGGCGCTTCGTCAATGACCGCGCCCCGCGCCGCAAACAGGCCAAATCCGACGCACGCCAGATGAAGCTGGACCTGTGATGGCCCGTATGCGCCGCAAGTCGGACCTGCCGCAAAAGACCTGCGCCAGTTGCGGGCGGCCTTTCAGCTGGCGCCGCAAATGGGCCAAGGATTGGGATAACGTGCGCTATTGCTCGCAACGCTGCCGCCGCGCGGGCAAGGTCATCAAGGGGCAAGCCTGACGGGCAGCCGCGCCGTGCCGCGCAGGCCCAGCCGCTTGAGCATCGGCAGACCCTCGGCCGGTTCGGTCAACTGCGCATCGGGGAAGCGGTCGAAAAGCGCGCGGGTGGCGATCTGTGCCTCGGTCCGGGCCAGTTGCATCCCCATGCAGATATGGCTGCCATAGCCGAAGCCGATGTGCCGGTTGGGCTTGCGGTCGGCCTCGAAGGCATGCGGGCAGGGGGCCTGTGCGCCGTCGCGGTTGGCCGCGATCAGCAATGGGACGACCCGGTCGCCGCGTTGCAGGGCCTGCCCGCCCAGCGTCACGGGCCGGGTGACGTGAAAGGCATTGGTGAACATCACCGGGGAATGAAACCGCATGACCTCTTCGATGAAGCGCGGCCAGGCCTCGGGCCGGGCCTGGAGATCGGCGCGCAGGTCGGGCGCCTGCAGCAGGGTCGAGATGGCGTTGCCGATCAGATGCGTCGTGGTGTCGAAGCCCCCGATGAACAGCGCGACGACCATGGCCAGCAATTCATCGTCCGAGAGGGTCTCGGGATCGCCGTCATGCACCTGCACCAGGTCGCCGATCAGCCCCTCACGCCCGCCCGCTTGGCGTATCCGCTCGAAATCCGCGCGGAAGTGGCGCGACAGGCGCCACAGCCCCGGCACCGCGCGGAAGAACCCCGGCACGCTGGCCACCGATCCCACGGGCGTGACCCAGCGGATCACCCGCGCGCGGTCGGCCTCGGGAATGCCCAGCACCTCGCAGATGGCCAGCAGCGGAAGGCGGCGATTGTAGTGCGTCACAAGATCGACCGGCCAGTCGGTGGGCAAGGCGTCCAGCAGCGTTTCGACGATCTGTTCCAGCTTGGGGCGCACCCGGTCGATGCCGATGCTGGAAAAGCCCGGTGCCGCCAGGCGCCGCAGCCGGGCATGTTCCGCGCCGTCCAGCATGGTGACATTGCGAAACAGCGGGTGGATGAAGCGCGGCGCCCACCAGAAGAACCGCTCGGGCGGCGGGTTTCCGGCCGTCACGGGATTGCGGCAGAAGGTGTCGGCATCGCCCAGCACCTGGTGGCTGTCGGCATGGGTCGTGGTGGCCCAGACCGGGCCGAGAATCGGCAGCTTCAAGCGGACCAGCCGCCCCTGCCGCTGCAAGTCGTCGATCAGCGGTGCCGGGTCCCGCAAGACCTCCTGGGCATGAAGATCGGGTTTCATGGTCGTGCCGCCCTCACGTCTTCGTTGCCTGCGGCCAGTCTGCCGGGTCTGTCATCCGGCCTGTGCGCTGGCGCAGGGTCGCGCGGCTTTGCAACCGCGACCTATGACCATATCTACAGTCTAGAACAATGGGGATAAAGACATGGCTCGACCGGTCGTCGGCATCATCGGCAATGCGCACCTGATCAACGACGAGTACCCGGCCCATGCGGCGGGGACGATGAACTCGACCGCCGTGTCGCAGGTGGCCGATTGCCTGCCGCTGATCATCCCGCCCGATCCGGGGCTGGTCCGGGTGGAGGACCTGCTGGACACCTGCGACGGCTTCCTGCTGACCGGGGGGCGGCCGAATGTCCACCCCGAGGAATACGGCGAACCCGAGACCGAGGCCCATGGCACCTTCGACCGGGGCCGCGACGCCATCGCCCTGCCGCTGGTGCGCGCCTGCGTCGAGCGGGGCCAGCCCGTCATGGGCCTTTGCCGCGGCTTTCAAGAGGTCAACGTTGCCATGGGCGGCACGCTGCACCCGGAAATCCGCGACCTGCCCGGGCGCGACAATCACCGCATGCCGCCCGACGGCACGCTGGAGGAGAAATTCGCCCTGCGCCACATCGTGACACTGAGCGAGGCCGGCCCTTTTGCACGGCTTTTCGGCGCGCAGCAGGTGTTGACGAACACGCTGCACGGGCAGGGGATCAAGGCGCCGGGCGGACGGATCGTCATCGACGGGCATGCCCCCGACGGCACGCCCGAGGCGCTCTATGTCCGCGATGCGCCGGGCTTCACGCTCTCGGTCCAGTGGCACCCGGAATGGAACGCCGACCAGGACCCGGTCTCGCGTCCGCTCTTCGAGGCCTTCGGCGCGGCCTGTCGCGCCTGGGCGGGCCAGGCCCGCCCGGCGTTGCCCACCGCGTAGGGGGCAAATCGGTCGTGCCGCCTGCGCCCGGGGCCGCCAGCCGATCCACCTCGCCGGGCTTGTCGTTGCCGCCGGGAAGTCGGACGTCGGGTTGTTTCTCGGTAGCCATGGGTCCCCGGTGTCCATGGTGCCTCGACAGTGCGGGACGCAAATGGGATACCGCGGCAATTGCACCGTCCATCTCGCGAGGACCGATATGCCCCGATCTGCCCGTCGATATCTGCCACGCGCGCCGAGGGCCGCGCCCGGCCCGCTTCCGATGGGACGTGGCAGACCTGCCATGCGATCGGGCGCCACGGCATGAGCCCGCTGCGCTGGATCGACATACCGCCGGTCTGGCTTGCGCTTGCCCTGGCCGCGGCCTGGCGGTCGGGCCAGTGGCGGCCCTTCGGCCTGACATTCGGTGGTGACTGGATCGGCCTGCCCGGCGGACTGCTGCTGGGGGCGGGGCTGGTGCTCATGGCCCTGGCCGTGGCCGAAATGCGGCGCCAGAAGACCACGGTGATTCCGCACATGGAGGCCGAACGGCTGGTGCAGACGGGCATTTTCAAGCGCACGCGCAACCCCATCTACCTCGGCGACGTTCTGGTGCTGGCGGGGTTGATCCTTTATTGGGACGTGCCCGTGGCGCTGCCGCTGGTGCCGGTTTTCGTCTGGATCATCGAGCGCCGCTTCATTCTGCCCGAGGAAAAACGCCTGCGCCGCAAGTTCCGGCAGGACTTCTTCCGCTACACCCAGAAAACCCGCCGTTGGCTGTGACGGGTGAGGCGAATTGTCGGAAATGGAACGGCCGTGCCGCATCGGCTTGAGAAATTTTGTTGCGCGCGATAGGCACAGGTGACTGCCTTAAGGAAAAGGGGGATTGGCCCGTGAAAATCGGTGCACCTAAGGAAATCATGGAGGGCGAGAACCGGGTCGCGATGACCCCGGCCTCGGCCAAGGACCTGCAAAAGCTCGGTTATGACTGCGTGATCGAAACCAAGGCCGGGGCGGCCGCAGGCTATGCGGACGCGGACTACAAGGAGGCCGGGGTCGAGGTCGTCAAAACCGGCGCCGCCCTGTGGAAAGCCGCGGACATCGTGGCCAAGGTCCGCATTCCGACAGAGGCGGAACTCAAGCGCCTGCGCGAGGGGCAGACGCTGATTTCCTTCTTCAATCCCGCCGAGAACGAGCAGGGCCTTGAACTGGCGCGCTCGAAGGGCGCGAACGTGATCGCCATGGAGATGGTGCCGCGGATCAGCCGCGCGCAGAAGATGGACGCCCTGTCGTCCATGGCCAATGTCGCGGGCTACCGCGCGGTGATGGAGGCCGGCAACAACTTCGGGCGTTTCTTCACCGGCCAGATCACGGCGGCGGGCAAGGTGCCGCCGGCCAAGGTGCTGGTCGTGGGGGCCGGTGTCGCCGGTCTGGCGGCCATCGGCGCCTCGACCTCGCTTGGTGCTGTCACCCATGCCTTCGACGTGCGCCCCGAGGTGGCCGAACAGGTCGAGTCCATGGGCGCCGAGTTCGTCTTTCTCGATTTCGAGGAAGAGCAGCAGGACGGCGCGGCCAGTGGCGGCTATGCCGCCCCCTCCAGCCCGGAATTCCGCGAGGCGCAGCTGGCCAAGTTCCGCGAGCTTGCCCCGGAGATGGACATCGTCATCACCACAGCCCTGATCCCGGGCCGCGAGGCGCCCAAGCTGTGGACCGAGGACATGGTCAAGGCCATGAAGCCGGGGTCCGTCATCGTCGACCTGGCCGCCGAGCGCGGCGGCAACGTCGAGGGCACGGTGAAGGACGAAAAGGTCGTCACCGACAACGGTGTCACGATCATCGGCTACACCGACTTCCCCAGCCGCATGGCAACGCAGAGCTCCAACCTCTACGCCACCAACATCCGCCACATGATGACCGACTTGACCCCCGAAAAGGATGGCCAGGTCGCGCATGACATGGAGGATGATGTGATCCGCGGCGCCACCGTGACCCATGGCGGCGAGATCACCTATCCGCCGCCCCCGCCCAAGGTGCAGGCCATCGCGGCGCAGAAGAAACCCGAGGTCAAGGAGCCGACCCCGGAGGAAAAGCGCGCCGCCGAGGTCGCCGCCTTCAAGGCGCAGACGCGCAACCAGGTCACCCTGCTGGGTACCGGCGGGGCGCTGATCCTGCTGGCGGGCCTCTATGCGCCGGCCAGCTTCATGCAGCACTTCATCGTCTTCGTGCTGGCGGTCTTCGTGGGCTTCCAGGTGATCTGGGGCGTGGCGCATTCGCTGCACACGCCGCTGATGGCCGTGACCAACGCGATCTCGTCGATCATCATCCTGGGCGCGCTGATGCAGGTCGGCGCGGGCAGTTGGCTGGTGATCCTGCTGGCGGCGGTCTCGATCTTCATGGCCGGGATCAACATCTTCGGCGGTTTCCTCGTCACCCGGCGCATGCTCGCCATGTTCCAGAAATCCTGAAGGGGAGCGGACAATGGACTTCGGATTCACCATCGCGGCCTATGCGGTCGCCGCTGTTCTCTTCATTCTCAGCCTGGGCGGGCTGTCGGGCCAGGAAAGCGCCAAGCGCGCGGTCTGGTACGGCATCGCGGGCATGGCGCTGGCCATCGTGGCCACGCTGATCGGACCGGGGGCGGGCTTCTGGCTGCTTTCGCTGGTGCTGATCGGCGCGGGCGGCGCGATCGGCGTCTATGTCGCACAGCGCGTGCAGATGACCGAGATGCCCCAGCTTGTCGCCGCCATGCATTCTCTGGTGGGCCTTGCGGCGGTCTTCGTGGGCTTCAACGCGCATTTCGAGATCGGCCGCGTGGCCGCGGCCTATGCCGCCGTCGACCTGCCCTTCCCGCAGCCCGAGTACGGCGCGCTGGCGGGCGCGGCCAAAGAAACGGCCGAGGGCTTCCGCGGCTTCGCCGCCATCGTCGCCAAGAAGACGGCTGTCGAGGTCAATATTCTGCGGGTCGAACTCTACCTCGGCATCCTGATCGGGGCGGTGACCTTCACCGGCTCGGTCATTGCCTTCGGCAAGCTGGCGGGCAAGGTTTCCTCGAAGGCCGAGAAACTGCCCGGCGGGCACATGCTCAATGCGGGCGCCGCGCTGATCGCGGTGATCTGCCTGGTGTGGTATCTCAACACCGGCGGGCTGCTGTCGCTGGTCATCATGACGCTGGCCGCGCTCTTCGTGGGCTATCATCTGATCATGGGGATCGGCGGCGCCGACATGCCCGTCGTCGTCTCGATGCTCAACTCCTACTCGGGCTGGGCGGCCGCCGCGATCGGCTTCAGCCTCGGCAACGACCTGTTGATCGTGGTGGGCGCGCTTGTGGGCTCCTCGGGGGCGATCCTGTCCTACATCATGTGCAAGGCCATGAACCGATCCTTCATCAGCGTCATCCTGGGCGGCTTCGGCGGCCCAGCGGGCGCACAGATGGAGGTCGAGGGCGAGCAGATCGCCATCGAGGCCGAAGGTGTGGCCGCGGCCCTAGACGAGGCCGACAGCGTCATCATCGTGCCCGGTTACGGCATGGCCGTGGCGCAGGCGCAGAACGCCGTCAGCGATCTGACCCGCAAGCTGCGCGGCAAGGGCAAGGATGTGCGCTTTGCCATCCACCCCGTCGCCGGGCGGCTGCCGGGGCACATGAACGTGCTTCTGGCCGAGGCCAAGGTGCCCTATGACATCGTGCTGGAGATGGACGAGATCAACGAGGATTTCCCCGAGACGGACGTTGTCATCGTGATCGGGTCGAACGACATCGTGAATCCCGCCGCGCAGGACGACCCCAACAGCCCCATCGCCGGGATGCCGGTGCTGGAGGTCTGGAAGGCGAAGCAGGTCTTCGTCTCGAAGCGCGGCCAGGGCACGGGCTATTCCGGGATCGAGAACCCGCTGTTCTTCAAGGAGAACACGCGTATGTTCTACGGTGATGCGAAGGGCTCGGTCGACAAGCTGCTGGGCCTGATCGACTAGGACCGCGCGCGAGGCCGATCATCAAGGGGCCGTCCTGCGGGTCGGCCCTTTCCTTTTGAGGCGGGGCCGGGGGGCTCGCTGGCCGTTCCGTCCGGCCGGGGTTGCGACTCGGGCCGGTGGGATGGCAGGCGCGTGTCATGGTCGATCAGGATGACGATACCGACGTCATGCCCCTTGTTGCCATCGGGGCGGCTCTGGTTGCGATCGGCGCCGCGCTTGCATCTGCGCGCCCACTGATCGGCATTCTGATCCTCGTGGGGGCGGTGGCGCTACTGGTTTTCGCCATTCTGCGCATCGTGCGCCGCCAGACGCCACGACAAGCGGCGCGTGGGACAGGACAGTCTGGCGCCTGGCTTTTGGCCACACTGGCGGGCATGATGCTATCGGGAGGTGGTGCGGCGCTCTCCGTGGTGCTCGATCCCATGACCGGCCTTGGCATCGCGCTCGGGGGTGGGGTGCTCTGCGGAGTCGGGGCTTGGCGGATGATTTTGGGCCGGGGATGATGGCCGTGTGCCAGCTCAGCTCCTGTCGGCTTGCCGCCATTCGCCGGGCGCCAGCGCGTCCAGCGCATGGGGGCCGATGCGCCAGCGCACCAGCCGCAACGTGGGAAAGCCGATATGGGCGGTCATGCGGCGGACCTGCCGGTTGCGCCCCTCGGTCAGGGTGATCTCGATCCAGCTGTCGGGCACCGATTTGCGAATCCGTACCGGCGGGTCGCGCGTCCAGATCGCAGGCGGGTTGATCCGGCGGGCCGTCGCGGGCCGTGTCGGCCCGTCCTTGAGCGTGACGCCGTGGCGCAGCGGCTCGAGGTCGGCCTCGGTCGGGACACCCTCGACCTGCACCAGATAGGTCTTGGACGTCTTGGACTTGGGGTCGGCGATGCGGGCCTGCTGGCGGCCGTCATCGGTCAGCAGCAACAACCCCTCGCTGTCGCGGTCCAGCCTTCCGGCGGGATAGACCCCGGCCGGCAGGCCAAAGCCCGACAGGGTCGGGCGTGTGGTCGGAGATTTCGCGTCCGTGAACTGGCACAGGACGCCCATGGGCTTGTTGAACAGGATCAGCATGGCACAGGTGATAACCGCTTGATCCGGGGCTGTCTGCCCCCTTGGGGTGCCGCCCGACCGCCACGGGGCGCGGCGCTGGCAGGGTGCGCGCCCCGTTTGTTTTCGACGAAAAGTCCGGGGGATATCAAGGCCTTCGGCGCACGCGGTGCCCGGTATACGGTCGTATCCATCTAACACATTGTTATTGAAGGGTTTTGCCCTTTTCCATCGCGCGGCGCTGGCCTATGCTGCGGGCAGGCGACCCAGACAAGAAACAGGACGACCATGACCGGACTCCAGGAACATCCCTTGCGCTTTGCGGTGGCCAATGAGCTGCACGCGCGGCCCTTTCCCCAGATCGAGGCGCCTTGCCGGGCGGCCTTCCTCGCGCTCAAGCCCGCCCAGAACGCGGCACAGCGCGATCGGGGGGCAGACCTTGCCCACCTCAAGGCGCTGCTGGATCGCTATGCCGCCCCGCACCCCGAAGAGGATGCGACGCACTACTTCGGCCAGATCGGCAAGTATCACCTGAAGTGGGAAAGCCACACCGAGTTCGTCACCTATACCATCTTCGGCGAGGGCGTGTCGGAAGCCCCCTTCGACGCGCGCACCTTCGCCGTCTTCCCCGAGGACTGGCTGGCGGCGGCCCCCGGCGTGCGCGTGACCTCGGCGCTGATCCGGGTCGAGGTGCAAGAGGGGGACGAGGGGATTCCCGAGAAGCTGGCCGACTGGTTCGTCGCCGACAGCCTGGCGGTGAGCCGGGTTCTGGATGATGCCGCCGTCACGGCGGCGGATTTTCGGATCGACCCCGGCGGACACATGCGCTTTGCCGTTTTCGCGCGGCGGCGCACGGGCGCGCGCCGCGTGGGCCGCGTGATTCAGCGGCTCTGCGAGATCGAGACCTACAAGGCCATGGCGATGCTCGGGTTTTTCAGTTCGAAGGATCTGTCGGGCAAGTTGGCGGGCCTGGACGGGCGGCTCAGTGCCCTGACGAGCGAGTTGAGCGGCGCAGGCTCGGGCGATACCGAAAGCACCCTGCGCCAGCTGCTGCAGGTCTCGGGCGAGTTGGAGGATCTCTCCACGGCCGCCGCGTTCCGCTTCGGGGCCACGGGCGCCTACGAGACCATTGTCAACCAGCGCCTGCAGGTGCTGCGCGAGGCGCGGTTCAACGGCCGGCAGACCTTCGCGGAATTCATGATGCGCCGGTTCGATCCGGCGATGCGGACCGTGGCCTCGACCAAGGACCGGCTGGAGGCAATGTCGGCCCGGGCGCTGCGGGCCTCTGACCTGTTGCGGACCCGCGTCGACGTGCAGCTGTCGCGCGAGAACAAGGTGTTGCTGGAAAGCATGGACCGTCGTGCCGACCTGCAATTGCGTCTGCAAAAGACGGTCGAGGGGCTGTCGGTGGTGGCGATCAGTTACTACGCCGTCAATCTGGTGCTTTTCCTGCTGGGGCCCTTGGGTGGGCAGGTGGGTCTGGACAAGCCCATGCTGGGGGCGCTGGTCACGCTGCCGGTGGTGGTCGCGGTCTGGGCGCTCGTGCAGCGAGTCCGCAAGACGATGGAGTGATCGGTCGCCCTAGCCGGTCCCGGCACGGTGGCAGGGCGGCGTGGCTGCGCCACGCAGGATGTCTCGGCGTCGCCGCCGGCGCCGCCTCGGGCCAGGGGCGCTGCCCCTCTGCTTTGCGGCATTCACCCCGGGATATTTGCGGCCAGAAGAGGCCCGGGCTTGTCATCGGGGTGGGGGCGTATCAGGTTTGCCGCAAACGAAGGAGAGGCCCGATGCCCGTCAAGAACCGATTTGCCGAGATGCTGCCCGAGATCACCGCCTGGCGGCGCGATCTGCACGAGAACCCCGAACTGATGTTCGACACCCATCGCACCGCCGGGATCGTGGCTGACAAGCTGCGCGCCTTCGGGTGCGACGAGGTGATCGAGGCGGTGGGCCGGACCGGCGTCGTGGGCGTGATCAAGGGCCGCGAGACGGGGTCGGGCCGGGTGGTGGGCCTGCGTGCGGACATGGACGCCCTGCCCATCGAGGAACGGACGGGTGCGGCGCATGCCTCGACGGTGCCGGGCAGGATGCATGCCTGCGGGCATGACGGGCACACGGCCATGCTGCTGGGCGCGGCGTGCTATCTGGCCGAGACGCGCAATTTCGACGGCACGGTGGTGGTGATCTTCCAGCCCGCCGAAGAGGGCGGTGGCGGCGGCAAGGTCATGTGTGATGACGGGTTGATGACCCGCTGGGGCATCCAGGAGGTTTACGGTATGCACAACTGGCCGGGCCGGCCCGTGGGCAGCTTCGCGATCCGGGCGGGGGGCTTTTTTGCTGCGACCGACGAATTCGACATCACCATTACCGGCAAGGGCGGCCATGCGGCCAAGCCCCATGACACGGTGGATCCATCGGTGGTGGCCGCGCAGACCGTGCTGGCGCTGCAGACCATCGTGTCGCGCGCGGTCGATCCGGTGGAACAGGCGGTGGTCTCGGTCACGGCGATGGAGACCGCGAGCACGGCCTACAACGTGATCCCGCAGGAGGTGCGCCTGCGCGGCACGGTGCGCACGCTGGATCGCGCGGTGCGGGCCCAGGTCGAAGAGCGGCTGATCGAGATCGCCCAGCGCACGGCGGCGGTCTTTTGCGCGCGGGCCGAGGTGGTCTATCACAAGGGCTATCCGGTCATGGTCAATGCGCCCGAGCAGACGGACTTCGCGGCCGGCGTCGCGCGCGCGGTCGCGGGGCAATGCGATGAGGCGCCGCTGGTGATGGGGGCCGAGGATTTCGCCTATATGCTGGAGGAGCGGCCCGGTGCCTACATCCTTGTGGGCAATGGCGATACGGCTATGGTGCATCACCCGGAATACGATTTCAACGACGAGACGATCCCGGCGGGCTGTTCCTGGTGGGCCGGGATCGCCGAGCAGCGGATGCCGGTGTCCTGATGTGGGAGGAGCGTTACAGTGCCGAGGGCGACTACCTGTTCGGGCGTGCGCCTGCGGCCTTCCTGACGGAAAATCCCTGGCTCTGGCAGGGGATGGAAAGCGCGCTTTGCGTGGCCGATGGCGAGGGGCGCAACTCGGTCTTCCTGGCCGGGCAGGGGCTGGATGTCGCGGCCTTCGACGTGTCGCAGACCGCGGTGGACCGGGCCGAGGCGCTGGCCGCCGCGGCGGGCGTGCGGATCGACACGCGGGTCAGCGATTGGGCCGGTTTCGACTGGAATCGGCAATATGACCTGGTGGTCGGTATTTTCGTGCAGTTCATGGGCCCCGACGACAGGCCCGGCCAGTTCGCCGACATGGCCAGGGCCCTGCGCCCGGGCGGGCGGCTGGTGCTGCATGGCTATCGGCCCGAGCAGGTGGATTATGGCACTGGCGGGCCGCCAAGCCGGGACAACATGTATACCGAAGGCCTGCTGCGTGACGCCTTCCCCGGCTGGAAGATCGAACGGCTGGCCGGCTATGACCGCGACGTGGACGAGGGCCGTGGGCATTCGGGGCGGTCGGCCTTGATCGATTTCGTGGCGCGCGAACCGGGGTAGGGGCCTGCGGTCCGGCAGCCTGCTGTATCGCGCGCCACGGCGACGCGCGGCCGTCATTTGCTGGAGTGACGTGATGCGGAAGCAGCCCGGACGGGCCGTCTGGGAGCCCGGGGGCGGCCGGTCGGGACTCTCGCGCCAGGTGTTGGACGACAGGCGATGGCGCGCAGTCGCCGAGAGGGGCATGGTGCTGATCGCGGTCGGCCTCGGCAAGAGGGTCTTGACCACGGCGCTGACCACCGGCCCTGAACGCACCTCGGGAAAAAGCGGCAGTCGATTTTTTTGAGAGCGGATCGCGTGGATGCGAATGCGCGCGACACGCTCAAGAACCATGCGCCGTAGGGCGACTTGGCAAACGGTCCGGGAAGCCGTGTACCTGACGACCGCCCGCGTCGGTTGTGGACATCGCTGATCCCCGGCGCGCCCGAGACCGCGGCGCGCGAGGTGGCGCAGGATTCTGTCCCACGGGCGCTGACGGCAGGGGATCGACCGATCCGACGCAGGAGGGTGAATGGCTGCGCCTGGCGCACCAGCCGCCCGCCTTTCGGGAGAGGGTACCACCGTCCCGCCGATGACGCCTGTCCCAGCAAGGTGCGGAGATGCGGGCAGTCAAAGGCTGCGTGACCGACTCCGCGTGGCGGATGCGGGGTGCTGCGCGCGAACAGGCCTTGTCCTGCCCCGCAGCTACGGCTTTCAGGTCAGCAGCGGGCCGTTCTGATCCAGATAGGCCGGGTCGAACTCGGCAAGCTCGGCAAGCCGGTCAGGGTCGTGAAAGGTGACGCGCCCCTCCCGGACGGTGACCAGCCCGTTTTCACGTAGCTGCCGCAGGACGCGGTTCACGTGGACCGCGCTCAGGCCCAGGGCATCTGCAAGGTGGTACTGCGTCAGCGGGCAGTCGTATCCCGCCTTGCCACCCAGGCCGACCAGCGCCAGGCGCGACCCCAGTTCCAGCAGGAAATGCGCCATGCGGGCCTCGGCGTCGCGCCGCCCGATATTGACGAGATGTTCCACGACCATGGCCTCGTCCCGCGAGGCGGCCCAGAGAATGGCCGTCGCAAGCCGTGGCGTCTGATCGAAGGCTTGCAACAGGTCCGCCGACATGACCTCGGCGGCCTGGCTGTCGACGATCGTCTCGAAGCTGTGATCCGAGGTGCGCAGCAGGACACTGCGCAGCCCCAGGAAATCGCCGGGAACCTGGAAATCTACGATCTGGCGTGTCCCGTCAGGCTGGATCTTGTAAGAGCACACCCAGCCGTCCGACAGGATGTAGGCGGCCTGCCCCGACTGCCCCTCATGCACGAGGTCGCGCCCGGCCGGAAAGGACCGGCGCCGCTGGTGCAGTCGCTCCAGCACCTGGAGTTCGGCCTCGGACAAGGTGACGAAACTCGAGAGCTTTCGCGTGAGCGGGCTGTTTGCCGTGGTGGTCATGGGCCTTTTCCTTGTCGCCATCCCCGATGCTGGGGTTGGGCAAAAATTCTGATGCAGCGACTGCTCTGGATCAGCCCATCATAGCGCATTTCCTGCCACAACGGGGGCATCAATAAGGAGTCGGCCGGCAGACGGCCGTTTCGCCGCAAGGATCAAGGAGCCCCACGATGCCCGTTCAAACAGACCATGCCGGCATGGCTGCCCTCTCGATCTGCGAGGCGCTCATGCTTGCCATGAACGACCGCGCGCTGCTGCCCGAGCACGAGATCATGGGGATACTCCGCGATGCCGCGGCGACACACGAGAACGCCGCCGGCACCGAGGCCGAAGCGGATGCGCACCGGGCCGTTGCGGGAATTATCAACCGAATCATCGCCGGCGGCAACTCCGTTCGCAGGCCGCCAGACTGAGAACCTCGACGAGAGAAAGGAGAGGACGCGCACAATGACTTTCGCGACCCGACAGGGTGAGGGGCCGACCGACCTTGGCCCGGCTCACCAGACCACGCGGACCGCGCAGGGCCCCGACGCGCCGGGCGAAACCGCGCTGCGGCCCTCGGACTGGACCCGGACACTGGCGGCCTACCGCCAGCCCCTCCCCGCGCGCAGCCTGTTCGAATTGACCGTCACGCTGGTGCCCTTCGTCGCGATCTGGGCCGTGGCGTGGTGGCTAGTCTCGATCAGCATGCTGCTGGCCATGGCCCTGGCACTGGCGAACGCGGCCTTCCTTGTGCGCCTGTTCATGATCCAGCACGACTGCGGGCACGGTTCGTTGTTCCGCGACCGGCGCCTGTGCGACTGGATCGGACGCGGGCTCGGGGTGCTGACGCTGACACCCTATGCCGTCTGGCGCCGGACCCATGCGATCCACCACGCCACGACCGGCAACCTCGACCGGCGGGGCGTCGGGGACATCCCCACGCTGACGGTCCAGGAATACCGCGAAAAGGGATGGCTCGGCCGGGCGCTTTACCGCCTGCTGCGCAATCCGGTTGTCATGTTCGGGGTGGTGCCCTTCTATACCTTCTTTCTGCAGAACCGGCTGCCTGTCCACCTGATGCGCTCCGGCTGGCGCTACTGGCTGAGCGCGATGGGCACCAATGCCGCCATCGGGTTCGTGCTTGCCGTGATCGTCTGGCTGGGCGGTTGGGATGTCCTGCTCTTCGTGTTCCTGCCGACCATGTTTCTGGCGGCGATCTCGGGGATGTGGTTCTTCTACGTCCAGCACCAGTTCGAGGACACCAGCTGGAACCACGAGGACGACTGGAATATCCAGGAGGCCGCCCTGCACGGAAGCTCGCACTATGCGCTGCCCGGCATCCTGCGCTGGATCACGGGCAATATCGGCGTTCACCACGTGCATCACCTGGCCAGCCGCATCCCCTTCTACCGTCTTGGCGAGGTGATCCGGGATCACGACCTGCTGGCGCGCTCCAAGCGGATTACGCTTTGGCAAAGCTTTCGCTGTGCGCGGCTGCACCTGTGGGACGAACAGCGCGGCAGGCTTCTGTCCTTTGCAGAGGCCCGGGCTGATTGCGCATGACGGGCCCACCGGCCCTGAGGGCGGCCGACGGTCAGGCTGCGATGACGAAACACACGGCCGCGCTTGCGCCCGGCCCTGTGGTCCTCCGCCCGCCTGGCCGCCTGCGTGATCGCGCGCGCAGGTGGGCAGTCCCCCTTGCACGCGGTCGATGTGACCCCTAGAAGGCCAATGATTTTGACCGCCGCGGACGCCTCCGCGGCCCCCATGCTATGGATAAGGACGACATGCAGGTCACCGAAACGCTTAACGAAGGTCTCAAGCGCGGCTACGAAATCACCGTCACCGCCGACGAATTGGACCAGAAGGTCACCGACAAGCTGGTCGAAGCCCAGCCCGAGGTGGAAATGAAGGGGTTCCGCAAGGGCAAGGTGCCGCTGCCGCTGCTGAAAAAGCAGTTCGGCGAGCGCGTGCTGGGCGAGGCCATGCAGGAGGCCGTCGACGGTGCCATGTCGCAGCACTTCGAGGACACCGGCGACAAGCCCGCCGCGCAGCCGGCGGTCGAGATGGTCGACGGCGAAAACTGGAAAGAGGGTCAGGACGTCAAGGTCAAGATGACCTATGAACGCCTGCCCGACGTGCCCGATGTGGACTTCGGCCAGATCAATCTGGAGCGCATGGTCGTCACGCCCACCGAGGCCGACGTGACCGAGGCGCTGGAAAACCTCGCAGAGAGTGCCCAGAACTTCGAGGACCGCGAGGCCGGAGCGGCGGCGCAGGACGGTGACCAGGTGGTCTTCGACTTCGTCGGCAAGATCGACGGTGAGGCCTTCGAGGGCGGCGCGTCCGAGGATTTCGCGCTGGTGCTGGGCTCGGGGCAGTTCATCCCCGGCTTCGAAGAGCAGATCGTCGGCGTGACAGCCGGCGAGGAGAAGACCGTCGAGGTCACCTTCCCAGAGGACTACGGCGCCGAGCACCTGGCCGGCAAGGCCGCGACCTTCGACTGCACCATCAAGGCGGTCAAGGCCCCCGCCAAGGCCGAGATCAACGACGAACTGGCCACGCAGTACGGCGCCGAGGATCTTGACTCGCTCAAGAGCCAGATCCGCGAGCGGCTAGAAAGCGAATTCGGAAGTGCAGCGCGGGCCGTGGCCAAGCGCGCCCTGCTCGACGAGCTGGACAAGGCGGTGGATTTCGAGCTGCCCGAAGGGCTGCTCGAGACCGAGGCCAAGCAGATCGCGCATCAATTGTGGCACGAGGAAAACCCCGAGGTCGAGGGCCACGATCACCCCGAGATCGAGCCCACCGAGGAGCACACCGCCCTGGCCCGCCGCCGGGTCAAGCTGGGCCTTTACCTGGCCGAGGTCGGCCAGGCCGAGGAGGTGCAGGTCTCGGACAGCGAGTTCACCCAGGCGGTGATGGAACAGGCGCGCCAGTATCCGGGCCAGGAACGCCAGTTCTTCGAGTTCGTGCAGCAGAACCAGCAGATGCAGCAGCAGATCCGCGCGCCCCTGTTCGAGGACAAGGTCGTCGATCTGATCCTCGAAAAGGCCGATGTGACCGAGAAAGAGGTCACCAAGGACGACCTGCAAAAGGCCGTCGAGGCGCTGGAAGACGAATAAGCGACGGTGCACCGTTGATCGGAAGGGCCGCCCTCGGGCGGCCCTTTTTGCGTTCGGCGCGTCATGCCGGCCTCTGCGGTCCGATCACAAAAGAAACCGCCCGCGGCCGGGGCCACGGGCGGTTCTGGTGTCTGTGAGTTGTCGAGACAGGCTCAGCGGTTGTCGCTGTCCTCGCCCTCCTCGGGGGTCTCGACAAGGCCCGAGGGGCCCTCTTCGAGCTCGTCGAGCTGCGAAGCGCCGATGTCGTCGAACAGCTCCTGGATCTCGAACTCGGCGGCGGCTTCTTCCTCGGCGGCGATCTGCTGGATGGACTTGCCCGAGGCCTGGACCTCGGCCTCTTCGGGCGAGCGCGCCACGTTGAGGGTGACAGTCGCTTCGACCTCGGGGTGCAGGTGGATGGTCACATCGCGCAGGCCCAGGTCCTTGATGGGGTCACCGATGACGACCTGCTTGCGGTCGATGTCGTAGCCCTCCGCCTTGGCCTCGCGTTCGATGTCGCGCGGCGAGACGGACCCGTAGAGCGACCCGCCGTCCGAAGCGGCGCGAATCACGACGAACGTGGCCCCGTCGAGCTTGGCGGCCAGCGCCTCGGCCTCTTTCTTAGTTTCGAGGTTGCGCGCCTCGAGCTGGGCCTTCTGGTCCTCGAAGGCCTTCATGTTGACCTCGTTGGCACGCAGGGCCTTGCGCTGGGGCAGCAGGTAGTTGCGCGCGTAGCCTTCCTTGACGGAGACGACTTCGCCCATCTGGCCCAGTTTGGCGACGCGTTCGAGCAGGATGATATCCATTGGTGCGGGTCTCCTTACTTGACCGAATAGGGCAGCAGGGCCAAGAACCGGGCGCGCTTGATGGCCTGGGCCAGCTTGCGCTGATTCTTGGCGCCCACGGCCGTGATGCGGCTGGGAACGATCTTGCCGCGCTCGGAAATGTAGCGCTGCAGAAGCTTGGTATCCTTATAGTCGATCCTGGGGGCGTTCTCGCCCTCGAAGGGATCGGTCTTGCGGCGGCGGAAAAACGGTTTTGCGGCCATGGTTTAGGGTCCTTTCCTGATGCGGTGGATTAACGGCGCTCGCGACGTTCGTCGCGTTTCTGCATCTGCACCGAGGGGCCGTCCTCGTGCGCGTCGACCTTGATGGTCATCACGCGCATCACGTCGTCATGCAGGCGCATCAGGCGCTCCATCTCCTGAACGGCCGGTGCCGGGGCATCGGTCCGCATCATGGCGTAGTGGCCCTTGCGGTTTTTCTTGATCTTGTAGGCCATCGTCTTGACGCCCCAGTATTCGGAATCGACGAGCGTGCCGCCGTTGTCCGAAAGGACGGTTCCAAAATGTTCGACAAGGCTTTCGGCCTGCGCGTTGGACAGATCCTGACGCGCGATCAAGACATGCTCGTAAAGCGGCATGTGCACTCCATTCATGTTTCGGCGCATTTCAAAGGGCGGGCAGTGCGCCTTCCGCACCCGTCCCACGAGAGGCTGCGCTGGTCATCAAGTCAACGCGGAAGGATGGCGCCTTATACATCTTGCGTGCCGGGGATCAAGCCCGGGCGCGGGGTGCGAACGTCTCCTGGCCGCGGTCGTGGCTGATGTCTGGTTTCTTGTGCCGCCCGGCCGGTTCGGCTAGGCCACGGGGGGAACGAGATCAAACGGGACAGCACCACGATGCGGGCATTCGTATTTCCGGGCCAGGGCGCCCAGGCCATCGGCATGGGCCAGACGCTGGCCGAGACCTATCCGGCGGCGCGCGCCGTTTTTGAAGAGGTCGACGCGGCCCTGGGCGAGGCGCTTTCGGCGCTCATCTGGGATGGCGAGATCGCCGAGTTGACCCTGACCCGCAATGCCCAGCCCGCGCTCATGGCGACCTCGCTGGCGGCGATGCGGGCGCTGGAGGCCGAGGGCGTGACCGTCGGGGCGGCGGACTACGTCGCCGGGCACAGTCTGGGCGAGTATTCCGCGCTGGCCGCGGCGGGCGCGCTGAGCATCGCCGACACCGCCCGGCTTCTGCGCATTCGCGGCGAGGCCATGCAGCAGGCGGTGCCGGTGGGCGAGGGCGCCATGGCCGCGCTGCTGGGGCTGGATTTCGCGACCGCCACGGCAGTGGCCGAGGCCGCTGCCCAGGGTGAGGTCTGCCAGGCCGCCAATGACAACGACCCCGGCCAGGTGGTGGTTTCAGGCCACAAGACCGCGGTCGCGCGTGCCGTCGAGATCGCCAAGGAAAAGGGCGCCAAGCGGGCCATGCTGCTGCCCGTGAGCGCGCCGTTCCACTGTCGCCTGATGCAACCGGCCGCCGACCGCATGGCCGAGGCCCTGGCCGAGGTCGAGATCGCCGCGCCAAAGGTGCCGCTGGTGGCCAATGTGCGGGCCGAGGCGGTGCGCGATCCCGACGAGATCCGCGAATTGCTGGTGGCACAGGTTACCGGCTCGGTGCGCTGGCGCGAGAGCGTGGCCTGGATGGCCGGGCAGGGCGTGACCGAGGCCTGGGAGATTGGCGCGGGCAAGGCCCTGTCGGGGATGATCAAGCGCATCGACCGCTCGGTCGCCACGCGCGCCGTTGGCACCCCCGAGGAAGTCGTGGCGGCGGCCGGGGTGCTCGACAGCTAGGGTGCCCGGACGGGGGCCCAGAAGAAAGGAAGAAAGATGTTCGATCTGACGGGAAAAACCGCGCTGGTCACCGGCGCATCGGGCGGCATCGGCGGGGCCATTGCCCGCGCCCTGCATGCCGCCGGGGCCACCGTGGGCCTTTCGGGCACCCGCGAGGCGCCCCTGCAGGACCTGGCCGAGGCGCTGGGCGATCGCGCCCATGTGCTGCCCTGCAACCTGTCCGACCGCGCGGCGGTCGACGGGCTTGTCGCGCGCGCGGGCGAGACGATGGGCGGTGTCGATATCCTGGTCAACAATGCCGGGATCACCCGCGACAATCTGTTCATGCGCATGAGCGACGAGGACTGGGACAGCGTGTTGGAGGTCAACCTGACCTCGACCATGCGGCTGTGCAAATCCGCCATTCGCCCGATGATGAAGGCCCGCTGGGGCCGCATCGTCAACATCAGCTCGGTCGTGGGCGCCACTGGCAACGCGGGCCAGGCCAACTATGCCGCCGCCAAGGCCGGCATGGTGGGGCTGTCCAAGTCCATCGCCCAGGAGGTCGCCACCCGCGGCATCACCGTGAACTGTGTCGCCCCCGGTTTCATCGCCACGGCCATGACCGACAAGCTGAACGACGACCAGAAGGCGGCGATCAACGGGCAGATCCCCGCCGCGCGCATGGGCACCCCCGAGGAGATCGCGGCGGCTGTGCTCTACCTGGCCAGCGAGGAGGCGGGTTACGTCACGGGAACCACGCTGCACGTCAACGGCGGCATGGCCATGTTCTGAGCCGCGCGGGGCGGATCCGAAAGCGTTTGCGTCGCGCAGAATCTCTGGTATAGGCCGCACAGTTTTCGCGGCCGGGTGCCTTGCCCGCCCGTCCGGGTCCTTGAGCAGGGCCGCAAGAGCCGCCCGGCCGCATCAACCCCGGCGAGGGCAACCCAAACAGGGGGCGCAAAGCCCCGAAGCGAAGTGAGGAACTATCATGAGCGATGTCGCAGACCGCGTCCGCAAGATCGTTGTGGAACACCTGGGTGTTGAAGAGGGCAAGGTGGTCGAGGGTGCGTCCTTCATCGACGACCTGGGCGCCGACTCGCTTGACACCGTCGAGCTGGTGATGGCCTTTGAAGAGGAATTCGGCATCGAGATCCCCGACGATGCCGCCGAGACCATCCAGACCTTCGGTGACGCGGTCAAGTTCATCAACGACGCCAGCTGAGGCAGGCCCCGCCGGAAAGCGGACGCAGCGGAGGCGACAAAGCAGATCGCACAAGGGCGGGCCGCGCGGCGCCGCCCTTTTTCGTGTGTCCCGGCCGGGGGTTGCGCGGGTGGCGCGGCGGTGCCGATCACGCCGGTGGGCCTTGCCCCGCGCCCCCGGGCCGGGCTATCAGGTTGCGACGAAACTGGAAGTCGAGGGGCAGAGCATGCGTCGAGTAGTGGTAACCGGATTGGGGCTTGTCACGCCGTTGGCCGACGGGGTGGAAGAAAGCTGGACGCGGCTTCTGGAGGGCGAGAGCGGCGCCGGTCGGATCACCAACTTTGATCCCGAGGGCTTTGTCACCACCTATGCCTGCGAAGTGCCTTATGGCGACGGCACGGGCGGCACCTTCAACCCCGATCACTACATGGCGCCCAAGGAGGCCCGCAAGGTCGATACCTTCATCCTCTTCGCGATGGCTGCCGCCGAACAGGCTGTCAAGGATGCCCGCTGGACGCCCGAGACCGAAGAGGCGCTGCTGCGCACCGGCGTGTTGACGGGCTCGGGGATCGGCGGGCTCAATTCCATCGCCAACACCGCCCTCATGATGAAGGAAAAGGGGCCGCGCCGGGTGTCGCCCTTCTTCGTGCCGGGGGCGCTGATCAACCTGATCTCGGGGCAGATCGCCATCCGGCACGGCTTCAAGGGGCCGAACCATGCAGTGGTCACGGCCTGTTCGACGGGGGCGCATGCCATCGGCGACGCAACGCAGCTGATCAAGGCGGGCCGGGCCGATGTGATGATCGCGGGCGGGGCCGAGGCGGCGATCTGCGAGATCGGCATCGCCGGGTTCAATGCCTGCAAGGCGCTGTCGACCAAGCGGCCGGATGACCCGCAAGCGGCCAGCCGCCCCTATGACACCGACCGCGACGGTTTCGTCATGGGCGAGGGCGCTGGCATGGTCGTTCTGGAGGATTACGAGCATGCCAAGGCGCGCGGCGCGAAAATCTATGCCGAGGTGATCGGCTATGGCCTGACCGGCGATGCCTATCACATCACCGCCCCCTCGGAGGATGGCGAAGGCGGGTTCCGGTCCATGCAGGCCGCACTCGAGGACGCGGGGCTGGAACCGGAGGCCCTCGACTACATCAACGCCCATGGCACCAGCACCATGGCCGATACCATTGAACTGGGCGCGGTCGAACGCCTGCTGGGCGATCACGCGGGCAAGGTCACCATGTCCTCGACCAAGTCGATGACCGGGCACCTGCTGGGTGCGGCGGGGGCCATCGAGGCGATCTTCTCGATCCTCGCGATCCGCGATCAGGTGGCGCCGCCGACGATCAATCTGGACGATCCCGCGGTCGAGACGCCGCTGGATCTGGCCGCCAACGCGAAGGTCGCGCGCCGGATCGACGTGGCACTGTCCAACTCCTTTGGCTTCGGTGGCACCAACGCGAGCGTGCTGTTCAGGAAGGCCGACTAGATGTGGCGACATATCGCCAGCAACGCGCTGACCTTCCTGATCGTGCTGCTGTTCCTGCTGGCCGGGGTGATCGGCTGGGGCAACCGCGAGTACCGCGCCGAGGGCCCCTTGGAGACCGCGATCTGCCTGCAGGTCGACCGTGGGTCCAACATGCGCGTGGTCAGCGAGGACCTGGCCGAGATCGGTGCAATCACGCAACCGGCGATATTCCGCATCGGCGCCGACTATTCCGAGAAGGCCGGCCAGCTCAAGGCCGGGTCCTTCCTGGTGCCCGAGCGTGCCTCGATGCAAGAGATCATCGAGATCGTGACCGCCAGCGGCCAAAGCACCTGCGGCACCGAGATCGTCCACCGCATCGGGGTGGCGCGGGTGCGCACCGAGGTGCGCGAGTTGAACCCCGAGACGCGCGCATACGAAGAGCTGGCGCAGTTCGACCTGGGCGACGAGGACGAACCGGCGATCTACGCCGAGAAACGCCGGGCCCCGGACACGCAGTATCGCGTCATCGTCTCGGAAGGGGTGACAAGCTGGCAGGTCATGACCGGGCTGAACGGGCTGGAGCTTCTGGACGGCGAGATCGGCGCGGTGCCCGACGAGGGCAGCCTTGCGCCGGGCAGCTATCAGATTGCGCCCGGGGATGAGGCGGCGGCGCTGCTGGCCCGGATGCAGGAGGCGCAGGCGCGCATTCTGGCCGAGGCCTGGGCGGGGCGTGACGCGGGCCTGCCGCTGGAGAGCCCGCAAGAGGCGCTGATCCTGGCCTCGATCGTGGAAAAGGAGACCGGCGGCTACGACGAGGTGCGTCAGGTGGCCAGCGTCTTCGAGAACCGGCTGGCGCGGGGGATGCGGCTTCAGACCGACCCGACGGTGATCTATGGCCTCACCGAGGGGCGCGGCGTGCTGGGCCGGGGCCTGCGCCAGAGCGAGCTGCGCGCCGAAACCCCCTACAACACCTATGTGATCGACGGGCTGCCGCCCACACCCATCGCCAACCCGGGCCGGCGGAGCATCGAGGCGGTGATGAACCCGGCCGAGACCGATTACATCTACTTCGTGGCCAAGACCCTGGACCCGCGCGACGGGCACAACTTCGCGACCACGCTGGCCGAGCACAATCGCAACGTTGCGGCCTACCGTGCGCTGGAGGCCGAACAGGCCCAATGAACGCAACGCCCGGTCACGGGGCCGCAAGTTTTGACGGACCGCGCGGTCTGACGTAGATTTTCCATATGCTGGACAGGCTTTGACGGCCCCCGGGGACCAACCCCCGGGGGCCGTTTTCATCGCACGCTCGCTGGGCGGAGCAACCAGTGGGGTGGACCCTTATGAGCAACCAACGCGGCGGCAAACCCGCCGATCAGGAAATCGCTGCTGAACGTATCAAGGAGGCTAGGCAGCTCAATCGAAGCATCAACGAGACCCTCAACCGCATCCTCGCCGATCTGCAGGCGGGCCGGTTGGACGAGGTCAGGGACCTGGCAACCAAGCAGAAACAGCTGGAGACGGCCTTGGCGCAGGCCCAGAAACTGGAGGCGCAGTTCAATGAAAGGTTCGGAACCGGGCTTGAGAGCGGCGAGATCGACGTCAGGCGGGTCCGACTTGAGATCGGGTGCAGACTGGCTCGCATCCGCAGGTGCTGCCGAGAGAAAGGCCTTCCTCAGGCAGATGAAGGCGACTGAGCTGCGCGCGCTGCCGTATCTCTTCGACTTCTGGGCGCTGGGGCATCAAGTGCCCCCTGCGGGAGACTGGCGAACCTGGGTGATCCTGGGCGGGCGCGGCGCGGGCAAGACCCGCGCCGGGGCCGAATGGGTCCGCTCCATGGTAGAGGGGTCGCGTCCGCGCGACCCCGGCCCGGCGCGGCGCATCGCCCTGGTCGGCGAGACCATGGACCAGGCGCGAGGTCATGGTCTTTGGCGAAAGCGGCCTGCTGGCCTGCACGCCGGACGACCGTCGCCCGAAGTGGATCGCCGGGCGGCAGATGCTGGTCTGGCCCAACGGGGCGACGGCGCGGGTGTTCTCCGCCCATGACCCTGAGAGCCTGCGCGGCCCGCAGTTCGATGCGGCCTGGGCCGATGAGCTGGCAAAGTGGCCCAAGGCCGACGCGGTCTGGCCGATGCTGCAGTTCGGGCTGCGGCTGGGCCGCCAGCCGCGCGCCTGCGTGACCACCACGCCGCGCCGGGTCAGGGCGCTGACCGACCTGCTGGCGCGGCCCTCGACGGTGCAGACCCATGCCCCGACCGAGGCCAACCGGGCCTATCTGGCCGATACCTTCCTTGAGGAGGTCATGGCCGAATACGCCGGCACCCGGCTGGGGCGGCAGGAACTGGATGGCGTGCTATTGTCGGATGTCGAGGGCGCGCTCTGGTCCACGGCGGGGCTGGAGGCCGCGCGGGTGGACGCGGTGCCCGAGCTGGACCGCATCGTGGTCGCCGTGGACCCGCCCGCGGGGCAGGGGGCGCAGGCCGACACCTGCGGTATCATTGTCGCCGGGGCCTGCACCCGAGGCGCCCCGAAAGACTGGCGCGTCTACGTTCTGGAGGATGCCAGCGTGCAGGGATGTTCGCCCATGGGCTGGGCCGCCGCCGCCCTGCGCGCCATGGCCCGGCACGGGGCCGAGCGGTTGGTGGCCGAGGTCAACCAGGGCGGGGCCATGGTGGAAAGCATCGTGCGGTCGCTGGACGATACGGTGCCCTACAAGGCGGTCCATGCGGGCAGGTCCAAGGCGGCGCGGGCCGAGCCGGTGGCCGCGCTTTACGAACAGGGGCGCGTGGCGCATCTGCGCGGGCTGGGCGATCTGGAGGATCAGATGTGCCAGATGACGGCGCAGGGCTACCAGGGGGGCGGCTCGCCCGACCGGGTCGACGCGCTGGTCTGGGCGATCACCGAGCTGGTGCTGGGGCCGGCCCGCGCCCATCGCAGCCCACGGATGCGATCCCTGTAACGAGATTTGCACCAGGGGTCTGACCGCGCCGCCCTTCGGGGCGGCTTTTTCTGCTTCGCATCAAACATTTGCCGCCGTTGCCTGCGCAGCGCACGGGGCGTTTTCAACCCGTTCAGGGTAATGCCTGTACCGGGGCACGGTTCTGAGACAGCGCGTTGCGCTGGTTAGGCCGCCATCTTAACCCCCGTGACGGCTTCGGGTTCAAGGGCTTTTTGCTCGGCCCTGATCTGATCGGGTGTTTTGTACCCGTGACGCTGCCGTAGCCATGAGGCATTG
>NZ_JBKOTX010000074.1:0-24265 GCF_047086965.1 Roseovarius halophilus (ex Wu et al. 2025)
GTTCGACACGGAAATTCACGCGGTCAAGGATGACCTTGCGCTGGGTTCCCGTCCAGAAGGACTTGCTGACATTCTCGAATTCGAGCATTCAGGGGCTCCCCGCCGCCAGCAGCGCGGCGGCCCAGCCGGGCTGCATGATCCAGTCATCGTCGCAATAGATCAGCCGGTCGGCCTGCCCGGCAAGGTGCCGTGCCGCGATCAGCGCCTTGCCTGCCGGGCCCGGGTCATCGTCGCAGCGCAGCAGCGTCACGCCCGGCGGCAGGGCGGGCGGCGTGACCGGGCCGGGAAAGCGCCGGTACCGCCGGGGCAGGCAGAGAAAAACCCGGGCCGGCCGCGGCTCCTGCGCCAGCAACCCGTCCAGAACCGGGGCGAGGCGCGCGAAACGCGGCGGGATCGAGGTGAGCGCGATGGCGTACATGCAGTGCGCGTACCCGGAACCGGGCCGCCCCGGCAAGGGCGACCCGGTGAAACGGGGCGGCGTGGCAGGCTCAGCCGGCGATCAGGCCCATCTGTTCCAGCTTCAGGATGACCTGGTGCGCGCAGTTGTCCACGTCGGTGCCCTCGGTTTCGACCCGCAGTTCGGGCGCTTCGGGCACGTCGTAGGGGTCCGAAATACCCGTGAATTCCTTGATCTTTCCTTCGCGGGCGAGCTTGTAGAGCCCCTTGCGGTCGCGGCGTTCGCATTCCTCCAGCGACGTGGCGACATGTACTTCGATGAAGGCGCCGTATTGTTCGATCTCCTCGCGCACGGCGCGGCGGGTGGCGGCGTAGGGCGCGATGGGCGCGCAGAGCGCGATGCCGCCGTTCTTGGTGATCTCGGAGGCGACATAGCCGATGCGGCGGATGTTCAGGTCACGGTGTTCCTTGGAGAAGCCAAGCTCGGAGCTGAGGTTCTTGCGCACGATATCGCCGTCCAGCAGCGTCACCGGGCGGCCGCCCATCTCCATCAGCTTGGTGAGCAGTGCATTGGCGATCGTCGACTTGCCCGAGCCCGAGAAGCCGGTGAAGAACACGGTGAAGCCCTGCTGGCTGCGCGGCGGGTACCGGTGGCGCAGCTCGGCCACGACCTCGGGGAAGGAGAACCAGTCGGGCACCTCCAGCCCCTCGCGCAGCCGGCGGCGCAGTTCGGTGCCCGAGATGTTCAGCACCGTGACATTGTCGCGGTCCTCGATCTCGTCGTTGGGTTCGTACTGGGCGCGTTCCTGCACGTAGACCATGTGTTTGAAATCGACCATCTCGATCCCGATATCCGCCTGATGCGTGCGGAACAGCTCCTGCGCGTCGTAGGGGCCGTAGAAATCGTCGCCGGCCGAGTTCTTGCCCGGCCCGGCATGGTCGCGCCCGACGATCATGTGCGTGCAGCCGTGGTTGCGCCGGATCAGCCCGTGCCACACGGCCTCGCGCGGGCCGGCCATGCGCATGGCAAGGTTCAGCAGGCTCATCGTGGTGGTGGAGCCGGGATACTTGTCCAGCACCGCCTCGTAGCAGCGCACGCGCGTGAAGTGATCGACATCGCCGGGCTTGGTCATGCCCACGACGGGGTGGATGAGCAGGTTGGCCTCGGCCTCCTTGGCGGCGCGGAACGTCAGCTCCTGGTGGGCGCGGTGCAGCGGGTTGCGCGTCTGGAAGGCCACGACCTTGCGCCAGCCCAGCTTGCGGAAATACGCGCGCAGTTCGTTGGGCGTGTCGCGACGGCCGCGGAAATCGTAATGCACGGGGGGCTGGATGCCGGTGACCGGCCCGCCCAGGTAGAGGTTGCCGGCGGTGTTGTGCAGGTATTGCACGGCCGGGTGGGCCTCGTCGTCGGCGCCGAAGACCTTTTCGGCCTCGCGCGCCTTGTCCGGCGTCCAGCGGTCGGTGACTGTCATGGTGGCGAGGATGACGCCCTCCTGGTCGCGCAGCGCGATATCCTGGCCCAGTTCGATCCCCTCGGCGAAGGCCTCGGACACGTCCAGCGTGATCGGCATCGGCCACAGCGTGCCGTCGGCCAGCCGCATGTCCTCGACCACGCCGTTGTAATCATCCTCGGTCAGGAAGCCCTTGAGCGGGTTGAAACCGCCGTTCATCAACAGCTCGAGGTCGCAGATCTGGCGTGGGGTCAGGTCCCAGCTGGTAAGTTCGGCCGCTTCGCCCTTCAGTTTCTGCGCGCTCTCGTAAGAGACGTAGAGTTCGGGGATGGGGGCAAGATTGTTTTGCACGAGTCTGGTCCTATGCTTGAGAGGGTCAAATCCGCTTCGCGTGCCGGTCAGTTCGGCATGAAGCGCGTCGTATTCGGCGAATTTCCGGGCGAGAAAATCGTCGGTGAGGCGCAGCATCTCCGCAGCGCCACGGGAGGTGAGCGCGTAGGCGTAACGCTGGCGCTTGTCGGGGCCGGAACGTTCTCGGATCCTGACGAACCCCGCCTCGGTCGCCTGCCGGAGCAGGGCATTGAGACGGCCCAGCGAAATGTCGAGCGCCGCCGCGAGCGCGCGTTGTGAAGCCTCCGACGACTGGTCCAGCTGCCGCAGAAGGCGGAAGAGGAGGTCCCGGTCGGGAGGGCTTGATTTGATCTCCGGGGCGGTCATGCGACGGCTCAAGTTTGTTCACGAGTGAACATATTCCATCTCGTGCCGGCACGGAAAAGCGGAAAATCCGGAAATTTGTCTGGAGTCGCGGAGTGTTGTAGCCGCGTCACGGGGGCACGGATCACGTCCGGTTGACAGGGCGGTTGTCATGCGGGGGCCTTTCTCGCGCCCCGCCCCCGTCCGCTTGGGTCGTCACGCTGGCCCGCGTATCCGCGCCGGCGGGCAGGGCGGGCGGCGCGCCCGTTTTCATCTTGCCCGAAATACTCCGGGGGAGTCGCCCGGAAGGGCGACGGGGGCAGCGCCCCCTGTCCTGTCGTGATCAGCCTGTGGCGCGGGCCGGTTCGGCGCCCGTGTCCTCCAGCTCCGCGAGGTATTTTTCCGCGTCCAGGGCGGCCATGCAGCCCATGCCGGCGCTGGTCACGGCCTGCCTGTAAATGTGATCGGTCAGGTCGCCCGCGGCGAAAATCCCGGGAACCGAGGTGCGGGTGCTGCCGGGCTCGACCCTGACATAATCGCCGTGATGCATCTCGACCTTGCCCTTCAGGAGTTCGCTGGCCGGTGCGTGTCCGATGGCGATGAAAACGCCCTTGCAGGCGATTTGGGACGTCTCGCCGGTCTTGCTGTGCTTCACGCGGATGCCGGTGACGCCCTTGGGGTCATCGTCGCCCAGTACCTCGTCGAGTTCGTGGAACCACAGGGTTTCCACCTTGGGATGCTTCAGCAGCCGGTTCTGCAGCACTTTCTCGGCGCGCAGTTCGTCACGGCGGTGGATCAGCGTGACCTTGCTGGCGAAATTGGTCAGGAAAAGCGCCTCCTCGACGGCGGTGTTGCCGCCCCCCACCACGACGATTTCCTGCCCGCGGTAGAAAAAGCCGTCGCAGGTGGCGCAGGCCGAGACGCCGAAGCCCTTGAATGCCGCCTCGCTTTCGAGGCCCAGCCACTTGGCGCGCGCGCCGGTGGCCATGATGACCGCGTCGGCGGTGTAGGTCGTGCCACTGTCGCCCTTGGCGACGAAGGGGCGGCTTTCGACATCGAGCTCGGTGATGATGTCACCGACGATGTCGCAGCCCACGGCCTTGGCATGGGCTTCCATCCGCACCATCAGGTCGGGGCCCTGGACCTCGGTGTCGCCGGGCCAGTTCTCGACCTCGGTCGTCGTGGTGAGCTGGCCACCGGGCTCGATCCCCTGGACGAGGACGGGATCCAGCATTGCGCGGCTGGCGTAGACACCGGCCGTGTAACCGGCCGGGCCGGACCCGATGATGAGGCATTTGGTGTGGCGGGACTCCGACATGTGGCACCTTCTGGTAAGCGGACGCGTTGCGGTGCAGATATAGCGGCGGTGCCCGGGGGGCGAAACCCCCGGTTGCCGCCTTTGACATGATATGCGAGAGCCGGAAAGCCGCGTAACGATCTTGCGTCGTTGCGAAACATAATTGCGCATGCCGGCGGCGGTGATATAACAATCGCGAATTCACAGGAGGGCAGGACATGCCGGCAACCCGTCTTGACGAAATCGACCGCAGGATACTGGCCGAACTGCAGGCCGACGGCCGGATGACGAATGTCGAACTGGCCAAACGGGTCGGGATCTCGGCGCCGCCCTGCCTGCGGCGTGTCCGCACGCTGGAGGAGTACGGCTTCATCAGGGGGTATCACGCGGACGTCGATGCGCGCGAGCTGGGATTCGAGGTACAGGTTTTCGCGATGGTCGGCCTGCAGAGCCAGGCCGAGGCAGACCTGAGCGCCTTCGAGGCGCGCTGCCGCGACTGGCCACTTGTCCGCGAATGCCACATGCTCAACGGCGAGGTGGATTTCATCCTCAAATGCGTTGCGCCCGATCTGGGCACGTTCCAGCGGTTCCTGACAGAAGACCTGACCGCGGCGGAAAACGTGGCCAGCGTCAAGACATCTCTGGTCATCCGTGGCGCCAAGGACGAGCCCGGCGTCCCCTTCGACGTGCTGGAGGCGCGGCTGAGCCGCACGGCCTGAGCGTCAGGCGACCTCGAGCCCCTCGGCCGATACCAGTGCCCGTCGCGGATGGGCGAGGCTGCCGAAATCCGTCGGGCCGCGCAGATGCGGGAAAAAGGACAGGAAAAGCGACAGCATGTTGGCGCCCATGTTGCGCTCGAACCCCGGGCCGGGATGGAATGTTTCCATCTCCAGCCCCCCGGCGCTGACCGTCGCGTGGCGTCTCAGGCACATGTGGTAGACGGTGACGGGGCGTGGCGGCAGGATCGGGATGATGTTCATGTCGTCCACCAGGGCCCGCGCCGGGATCAGTTCGCGCGGGTCATCCGGGCCGGGTTGGCGGCCGACCGGACCCGACAATATCCGCGCCCCGGGCCCGGCCATCAGGCCCGACATCGGGCGCCCCATGCCGAACGCGTCCGCCAGGATGCGGGTCATGCGCGTTGTTTCCGGCACCAGGCCGTCGGCGTTGGGCACCAGCGTCATCGAGCCGATCCACAGGATGGACAGGGGGCCGTGTTCCGGTGTCCTCGCCTTCATGCCGGGGCTCAGATCCTCCACCGCGACGGGCCCTTCGGTGGTGTCGATCAGCGTGCCGCGCGCGAAGGCCGAGAACGCGGCCTCGAAGGCGGGCACGGCCGGTCCGATATTTTCCGAAACGCGCGCGCTGCCGTCGTCGCACAGGGAGCTGACCTGATACTTGCGCATCATCAGCGATTTCCGGTCGGGCCGCGGAGGGACCGATGCCCGACCGGAGGAGAGGCTGTTCGAGGCGGGGGTCGATCCCGCCGATTCATTGGCGTAAAAATGCGGGGGCGTCATGCTGCGCTACCTTTTGAAAGTGTCGCAACCGCGTCGGCCCCCACCGACAACGACAGAAGGACGTTACCTTTTACTTCCGATGATCCCACCATTTGCCGAACTGCCTCATTTGCGTCAAGTTTTAGCGGCTTTTGTGTTCGTTACTGGCCCGATCACCGGGTCGGCGACCGGGATTGTCGCAGTCGCGTGAACAGCCTTGCCATGATTGACCCGTTCCACCGCGAATCGGAAGAAAAGGGGACCGCCCCGGTACCGGGACGGCCCGCCAGTGAAACTGGTACTGAAAATCACTCGTTACCGAATGCGAAATTCTTCAGGCCGTCTTGAGAAGTCCTTGGGCCTTGTGCGCCCGCCGCGCCCCGCGCTGGAACGGAAGTTTGGGTTGCTGCTGCTTGCTGGTCTTGATCACTGACTTCATCCAACGCGTTTTCATGTCTCGATCCCCTTTGGTTGTCGCGGCCGTCACGGCCGTTCTGTTCGATCGACTGCCACGGTACTGTGACTTTGGGACCAAGTTTTGACGACCAGCGCGGAGAATGCGGGAAATCCGCCAGCGGGGCAGCGCGGCGCGGGATCGCGACCGATATTTCATGCAAATTTCTGAAAAACGAACACTTTTAACGTCAGGTTGTGCCGCGTCGCGTAACCGCCGCGGCGCCATGTCCGTCAATTGGGGCACTGGCGTGAAAGCGCGGCCTTATCGCGGCCTCATTCACAGGCGGATGACGGAAATGAGCCGCCCGTAATCGGCGTCGCCATCATGCGTGGCGCGGCGGTAGGAATAGAATCGCGCCGCGTCCGCGTAGGTGCAATGTCGCGTCCATTCCGCATGGCCCACCCCGGCGTTGCGCAACCGGTGCAAGCCGTATCCGGGCAGGTCGAAACGATAGCGGTCGCCCGCGCCGTTGGCGAAGAAGCGGCTGTTGGCCGGGTCCTCGGCCACGAAGTCGTCGAGGAACTCGGGGCCCACCTCGTAGGCGGTCTGGCTGATGGTGGGGCCGATCACGGCGGCGATGTCGTCGCGTGCCGCGCCGAGGCTTTCCATCGCGTCGAGCGTGGCATCGAGCACGCCGTCCAGCGCGCCGCGCCAGCCGGCATGGGCCGCCCCGATGACGCCCGCCCGCGCATCCGCGAACAGGACGGGCTGGCAATCGGCGGTCAGCACCGCCAGCGCAAGCCCCTGTGGCGCCCGGAGCCAGCCGCCGGGCGACAAGCCGCGTCGACGCGGCTTGCCCGCTCAGGTGCGCGAGGCGGCGTGGATGCTGTCGATCGAGGCCGCCAGGGTCGCGTCGAACTCCGCGTCGGACTGTTGCGCCGACAGCCCCTCGGCCAGGGCCCGGCTGAAGCTGGCGATCATGCCGTGGTTTTGTTCCAGAAGCGCGTTGGCCGCGTCCCGGGCATGCCCGCCCGAGAGCGCCACGACCCGCATCACCTTGGGATGATCGATCAGCGGCTTGTAGAAGTTCGCCTCGCTGGGCAGCGAGAGTTTCAGCATGACCTCCTGCCCCTCGGGCAGGGCATCGAGGCCGGAGAGGATCTCGGCCATGAGCAGTTTTTCGGCCTCGGGCTTGTCCGGTATCGAGATCGTCACCTCGGGTTCCAGGATCGGCATAAGACCGTGGCGCAGGATCTGCGCGGCCAGCTGGAATTGCTGGGCCACGTTGGCGCGGATGCCCTCGGCATCGGCCGCATCGATGACCGAGCGCATCTTGGTGCCGAAGATGCCGTGGCTGACAGCGCGTTCGCACAGGGTGTCCAGCGACGGGATCGGCTTCATCAGGCGCACGCCGTGGCCGGGCTCCTCCAGCCCCTTGTCGACCTTCAGGAAGGGCACGACATGGCGCTCTTCCCAGAGAAACTGCGCGGTGGGACTGCCGTCGATCTCGCGGTCCATGGTCTGTTCGAAGAGGATCGCGCCGATCACTTTCTTGCCGGTGAAGGCGGGCGATTTGACGATCCGCGCGCGCATCGCGTGGATCATGTCGAACATCTCGTCCTCGCCGGTGTATTCGGTTTCCGCCACCCCGTATTGCGCCAGTGTCTTGGGGGTGGAGCCGCCCGACTGGTCCAGCGCCGCGATGAAGCCTTTGGCGCTGCGCATCTGGTCGGCTTGGGCTTGGTCTTTCATGGTCGGCTCCGTCTTGTCTGCACTCATCAAGGTTCTATGCCGGGGGCAGGCCTCGGGCAATCATGGTCGCGCTAACGGTGTCACGCGCCTTCAAGGGCCGCGACGCCGGGCAGGGTCTTGCCCTCCATCCATTCCAGGAACGCGCCCCCGGCGGTGGAGATATAGCTGAACCCCTCCGCCGCCCCGGCCTTGTTCAGTGCGGCAACGGTATCGCCGCCGCCGGCGACCGAGACCAGCTTGCCCGCCTGCGACAGCTCGGCGGCGCGGGCGGCGGCGGCATTGGTTGCGGCATCGAAGGGCGCGATCTCGAAGGCGCCCAGCGGGCCGTTCCAGACCAGCGTTTTCGCCCCCTCCAGCGCGGCGATGACGGCCTTTACGGCCTCGGGCCCGGCATCCAGGATCATGGCATCCGCCGGGCAGGCCGCGGCAGGCACGACCTCATGCGGGGCACCGGCCTTGAAGTCCCGCGCGACCACCACGTCGGACGGCAGCAGGATGGTGCAGCCGCCGGCCTCGGCCCGGGTCATGATCTCGCGCGCGGTCTCGGCCAGGTCGTGTTCACAGAGCGATTTGCCCACGTCCAGGCCCTTGGCCGCAAGAAAGGTATTGGCCATGCCGCCCCCGATCACCAGCGTGTCCACCCGCCCGATCAGGTTGCCCAGCAGGTCGAGCTTGGTCGAGACCTTGGCCCCGCCCACCACGGCCACAACCGGCCGGTCAGGGTGGCCAAGCGCCTTTTCCAGCGCGCTCAGCTCGGCCTCCATCAGGCGGCCCGCGCAGCTGGGCAGGTGGTGCGCGACGCCCTCGGTGCTGGCATGCGCGCGGTGTGCCGCCGAGAAGGCATCGTTGCAATAGACATCGCCCAGACCGGCGAGAAACCGCGCCATTTCCGGGGCATTGTCCGTCTCTTGCGGGGTGAAGCGGGTGTTTTCCAGCAGAATCACCCCTTGGATTGCGTCGATCGTGGTGCGGTCGGGGCGTTCGAGGAAGGTCACGTCGCGGCCCAGCACATCCTGCAGGGCGGGCTGGACCAGCCGCAGCGACATCGCCGGGTCGGGCTGGCCCTTGGGCCGTCCGAAATGCGCCATCAGCACGGGCTGGCCGCCCCGGGCGAGGATATCGTCAACGGTGGGCTTGATGCGTTCGATCCGGGTGGCGTCCGTCACCCGCCCCTCCTCGACGGGCACGTTGATGTCCACCCGGGTCAGCACGGTCTTGCCGTCCAGCTCCATGTCGTCGAGGGTCTTCCAGCGCATTCCGTCCCTTTCCCGATTGTCCTGTGTTGGTCCAGTGTCTGTGCTTTTCCTCCCCGCAGGTCAAGCGCGCGCTTGGCAAGGACCGGGGGGCGGCATAGGTTGCGCCCGACAGAGAGCCAAGGAGACCGGCATGGCCGATATCAAGGACCCCGAAAACACCATCCTCATCGCGCTGGAGGGCGGCACAGTCACCGTCGAGCTTCTGCCCGATGTGGCCCCGAAACACTGCGACCGCATGAAAGAGCTGGCCCGGGCGGGCGCCTATGACGGGGTGATCTTCCACCGGGTGATCGACGGCTTCATGGCCCAGACCGGCGATGTGCAGTTCGGCAACACGACCGAGGGTTTCAACCCGTCGCGCGCGGGCACCGGCGGGTCGGACAAGCCCGACCTGCCGGCGGAGTTCTCCAAGCTGCCGCACGACCGGGGCACCATCGGCGCGGCGCGCGCGGCCAATCCCAATTCGGCCAATTCGCAGTTCTTCATCAGCTTCAAGGACAACCACTTCCTCAACGGTCAATACACCGTCTATGGCCGGGTGATCGAGGGGATGGACCTGGTCGATGCCATCACCCGGGGCGAGCCGCCCCAGGACCCCGACAGGATGATCAGCGTGAAGGTGGCCGCCGATGCGTAAGCTTGCCCTGATCCTCGCCCTGATGGGCAGCCCCGCCGCCGCCACGGGCCTGGAAATCAACGTCGCGGGCCAGGCTGACGGCACCATCGCCATCGACCTGTTCGAGGACACCGCCCCGGCCCATGCCCAGCGGATCACCACGCTGGCCGGGCAGGGCGCCTATGACGGTGTCGTCTTTCACCGCGTGATCGACGGCTTCATGGCCCAGACCGGCGACGTGCAATTCGGCGACCGCACGGCCGAGGATTTCGACATGCGCCGGGCCGGGACGGGCGGCTCGGACCTGGGCAATCTCGCGGCCGAGTTCTCGGAGGCGTTGACCTTTGATCGTGGCATGGTCGGCATGGCCCGCTCTGCCGATCCCGACAGTGCCGACAGCCAGTTCTTCATCATGTTCGCCCCGGCCCCGCATCTGGACGGGCAATACACCATCGTCGGCGAGGTGACATCGGGCATGGATGTCGTGGACGCCATCAAGCGCGGCGAGGGCGGCAATGGCGCCGTGATCGGCGAACCCGACTGGATGGCCGAGGTCCGCGTCACCGACTGACGCGCGGTCACGTTCCGGTCAGGGGGGCTGGGCCGCGCGGCCCGGCCCGGGCAGGATGGGCGCAGGAGGACCTGCCCCATGCGCCCTATCATGCTTGCCCTGACCGTGACCCTTTTCGCCGGTGCCGCTTTCGCCAACACGCAAGCCTGGGCGCGGGAATGGCCCGATACGGATTTCCAGACCACGACCATCGACGACTGGTCCGAGATCATCTCGGGCGGGCCGCCCCGGGACGGCATCCCGGCGCTGAGCGATCCCGAGTTCCGGCCCGCGTCCGAGGAAGACCGCATCGACGGGCGCGAGCCGGTCATCACCGTCGAGATCGCGGGCGCGACCCCGCGCGCCTACCCGATCCGCTATCTGACCTGGCACGAGATCGTCAACGACGTGGTCGGTGGTGTGCCGATCGCCGTCACCTTCTGCCCGCTGTGCAATTCCGGCATCACCTTCGACCGGCGTGTCGAGGGGCGGGTTCTGGACTTCGGCGTCTCGGGCAAGCTGCGCCACTCGGACATGATCATGTACGACCGCCAAACCGAAAGCTGGTGGCAACAGGCCATCGGCGCGGCCGTGGTGGGCGAGCTGACCGGCACCGAGCTGGAGCGCCTGCCCACCTGGATGGAAAGCTGGGACGCCTTCACCGCCCGCAACCCCGAGGGCCTCGTCATGCAAGAGCCGGCCCATCCGCGCGACTACGGCCGCAACCCTTACGTCAAATACGACAGTGCCCAGCGGCCATTTCTGTATCGTGGGGAAAATCCGCCACATGATATTCCGCCGCTGGCCCGCGTCGTCGCGATAGACGGCCAGGCCTGGCCGCTGACGCGCCTGGCCAAGGAGGGCCGGATCGCGGAGGCGGGCTATGTGCTGTCCTGGTCGGCGGGGCAGGCCTCGGCGCTGGACACCGCCCGGATCGCGGACGCCCGCGACGTGGGCACCGTGCGGGTGCGCGACGGGCAGGGCGCGGACGTGGCCCATGACGTGATGTTCGCCTTTGCCTTTCATGC
The DNA here is from genome assembly GCF_047086965.1 of Roseovarius halophilus (ex Wu et al. 2025). Taxonomy (NCBI): domain Bacteria; kingdom Pseudomonadati; phylum Pseudomonadota; class Alphaproteobacteria; order Rhodobacterales; family Roseobacteraceae; genus Roseovarius; species Roseovarius halophilus (ex Wu et al. 2025). The sequence continues at coordinate 10,936 of NZ_JBKOTX010000074.1, forward strand.
CTTCTGGCCCGAGGGCGACTGGATGCTGGCCGAGTGACGGCCCGCCGGCGGGCGCTCAGGTGCCGCAGAATGTCCGCGTGACACGTTCATTCGGCGCGGGCGGTGCGCTGAATTCGGCCCCGGCCTCGGAAAAGGGGTTGGTCACAACCGCCAGCATCTCGTCGAAGGGGGCGAAATCGCCGGCCACCGCCGCGGCGATCACCGCTTCGATGCGGTGTAGGCGCGGGATGACCCTCGGGTTGGATCGCGCCATCAGGTCGAGGTCCGGCCCGCGCGCTTGCCAGTCCCGGGCCCAATCCTCCATCCCCGCGGGCACCTTTGGCAGGGCCGCGAATGTATTGGTGAAATCCAGGCCCTGCCGGGCGAGGTGCGTCATGAAGGCCTCGATCAGCGGGCGGTCGTCCGGCGTGGCCTCGGCCAGTCCGAACTTGGCACCGAAATGGCGCAGCCAGGCCGCCTCGTAGAGCGCCGGAAAGGCCTTGATCGCCTCGGTCAGGTCTTCGACCGCCCTGTCCTCGTCGCCCATGATCGGCACCAGTGCGCTGGCGAACTGCGCGATGTTCCAATGGGCGATGGGCGGCTGGTTGGAATAGGCATAGCGCCTCTGTCGGTCGATCGAGGACAGCACCGTGTCGGGGTGATAGGCATCCATGAAGGCGCAGGGGCCATAGTCGATCGTCTCGCCCGACAGCGCCATGTTGTCGGTGTTCATCACCCCGTGGATAAAGCCGATGGACATCCAGCGCGCCACGAGATCGGCCTGCACCTCCATCACCCCCTGGAGCAGGCCCATGGGGCCCTCGGCCTGCGGAAAATGCCGGGCGAGGGTGTAATCGGTCAGCCGTTGCAGCGCGTCGCGGTCGGCCCGGGCGGCAAAGACCTGAAAGGTGCCCACGCGGATATGGCTGGCGGCCACGCGGGTCAGGATGGCGCCGGGCATCGGCCCATCCTCGCGCAGCACCTGTTCGCCCGTGGTCACCGCCGCCAGCGCCCGCGTGGTGGGCACGCCGAGCGCCGCCATGGCCTCGGACATCAGGTATTCGCGGATCACCGGGCCGACCCAGGCGCGCCCGTCGCCCATGCGCGAATAGGGGGTCGGCCCCGAGCCCTTGAGCTGGATGTCGACGCGGCCCGCCTCTGTCGCCACCTCGCCCAGCAGCAGCGCCCGGCCATCGCCCAGCTGCGGCGAGAAGCCACCGAACTGGTGGCCCGCGTAGACCTGGGCCAGCGGCGCGGCGCCCGGCGGCGTCGCGTTGCCGGAAAAGACCTGCGCCAGTGCGCTGTGGTCCGCGCCGTCGGCAATGCCCAGCGATTGGGCCAGCGGTGCGTTGAAGGCGAACAGCGCGGGCGCGCGCACGGGCGTTGCCCCCTGCCGGGTGTAGAACCGCTCGGGCAGGGTGGCATAGGTGTTGTCGAAGGGAATCTGCACGCCCATGCCCCCGAGATAGGACCATGACACGCCGGGGAAAAGCCCCCACAGGCCGATTGCTTGCCTTCTGACGGACCCGTCTTAGGTCAAACTGCGACGTGATGTAACAGGAGTGCCGCAATGACTGCATCGAGCCGAACCCGGATGGCGCTGCGCGACCGCCCCGAATACGCCAGCAAGCCCAAGCCGCTGACCTTTCCGGCCGACACCAAGGTAAGCGATGCCGTGGCCGAGATGGCGCACAGGAGCTACGGTTCGGTCGTGGTGGTGGACGCCGACAACAAGGTCACGGGCATCGTGACCGAACGCGATATCATGAAGAAGATCGTGAACGGGGGGCTGGACCCGGCCAAGACACCGCTATCCGAGATCATGACATCCGAGCCGCGCGTGGCCCGCGACACCGACGACGTCGTCGACTGGCTGCGGATCATGTCCAACGAACGGTTCCGCCGCCTGCCGGTGGTGGACGAGGACGGGCGGATCAAGGCCATCTTCACCCAGGGCGATTTCGTCAGCTACACATGGCCGGATCTGGTCTATCAGGCTCGACAGATGGCCAAGGCCAGCGTGCTCAAGAACTGGCACATCTGGCTGATCGGCGGCGGCATCGCGCTCTATTCCATCATCATGGTGCTTGTGGTGGCCACGGCCACCTGAGCGGGGCCTGCCCGGCCCGGCTCACAAGGAGCGCGTCATTCGGGCATGGCCCTCACGCGGGGTGAAGCCGGCGCGCACAAAGAACCGGTGCCCCGCTTCGTCCCCGGGCAGGACCTCCAGTTGCAGCCGGGTCACGCCCGCGCCGCGCAGCGCGCCCGAGAGATCGGTGAGCGCCTGGCTTGCCAGACCGCGGCCGCGCACGGCGGGGCGGACGTACAGCGCATCGAGACAGGCGTCGATGCCGCCGGTCTCGATGGACCAGCCGAAACTGACCACGGCACAGCCCACCGGCGCCCGGCGCGGGCCGAGCAACCAGACCGCCCCCAGGGGCGTGCCCTCCAGCAGGGGCCGCACCGCGCGGGCACGGTGGGCGTCGTCAAGCTCCAGCCTGCATTCGCCGTGAAAGGCCGCGACAAGCGGCATCAGCCTGGCCGCGTCCTCGGGGCCGCAAAGATGAAGCTGGGTCACGCCGATCCTCCGGTCGGGCCGGGCGGGGGCCCGCTGCGTGGGCGCAGCGGGGCGCGATCCGTCGACGGATCGCCCGCGCCGCTCACAGCGTCGCGATCCGGTCGGTCAGCAGCGCGAAGAACCGGTCGGCTTCCACGTCGCCGATGAAATGCGCGTTGGGCGCACGGTCCGTCACGCGCCACCAGTCGGCCACGGTCATGCCGCGGGTCAGGGGGCTTCGGGTTTCGATCTCGACGTTGATGCGGCGCCCCGAGAACATGCCCGGGTCCAGCAGCCAGGCAATGGTGCAGGGGTCGTGCAGCGGCGCGCCCTCTTGCCCGTATTTCTCCTTGTCGAAACGTTCGAAGAAGTCCGTCCAGGCGGCGACGGCATCGCCCACCGGCGTGCCCATCTCGCGAAACCCCGCGATATGGGCGGGCGTGGTCAGCGCCTTGTGGGTCACGTCCAGCGGCATGACCACCAGCGGCACGCCCGATGCGAAGACGATCGCGGCCGCCTCGGGGTCCACGTAGATGTTGAATTCGGCGGCCGGGGTGATGTTGCCCACCTCGAAATAGGCCCCGCCCATGAGCACGATCTCCTGCACCCGCTCGACGATATCGGGCGCGCGCCGAAAGGCCGTGGCGATATTGGTCAGCGGCCCGATGGGGCAGAGCGTGACCGTGCCCGGCGGTTCCCTGCGCAGGGTCTCGATCAGGAAATCCACCGCGTGGGCCTCCTGCAGGGGCGTGACGGGATCGGGCAGGTCGGGGCCGTCGAGGCCCGTCTTGCCGTGGACATGTTCGGCGGTGACAAGGGAATGGGCCAAGGGCCGGTCGCAGCCCGCGAAGACCGGCACATCGGGCCGCCCGGCCAGGTCGCAGACCTTGCGTGCATTGGTCTGGGTCAGGTCCAGCGGGACATTGCCGGCCACCGCCGTCAGTCCCAGAAGCTCCAGCTCGGGTGAGGCGAGGGCCAGCAGGATGGCCACGGCATCGTCCTGGCCGGGGTCGGTGTCGATGATGATCTTGCGTGGGGCTTGCGTCATGCGGCCCTTGTCGCCCCGGTGCCGCCGCAGCGCAAGGGCCGATCAGGCCCGCCCCAGCCGGTACAGCCGGTCATGGAGGGCATCGGCGGCCGAGTGGCCCACGTCCAGCGCGAAGACCCAGGCATGGGTCAGGTAGAAACAGGCCGCGCCCAGGTCGTTGGCGCCGTTTGCCGCCTCTTCATAGAGCGCGACAAGGGCTGTGCGGTCGTCGCGGGCATGGGCGTCGAGCAGGCGGCGGGCGAGATCAGCCATGGGTCTGCATCCTTGCGGCGACCCAGTCGTGGAAACAGTGCGTGGGGCTGTCCATGGCCGGGCTGAAGCGGCCGCCGTCGAAGCCCGGTGCGTTGCGGCCCCGCTGCATGCCCTCGCAAACGCCGATGTCCTCTTCGAAGACCGTCTTCCAGAGCGTGGCGTTCTTGGCGCGCATCCCCTCGTCTGTCCTGGGGGTGGCATAGAAGAGGTGGACATGCTCGCGCGTGCGGTCGTGGGCCATCGGATCCAGCAGGATCGCGAAGGCATGATCGCGCTGCACGCCCAGCAGAACATTGGGATAGAGGGCCACGTATTCGCCGCCCTCGTCCCACTTGTCCGACAGGCCCTCGAAATCGGGAAAGACCTCCTCGTTGACGCCGCGCAACTGGCGATAGACCAGCGTGCCCTGGCCGGAGTAGTGCCCCGGGGCCTCGATGTTGTAATGGTCTTCGAGCCGGGAATAGCTGTTCAGGCCCGGGTGGACCCAGGGCAGGTGATAGCTCTCGCAGTAGTTCTCGACCGCGAGCTTCCAGTTGGTCTGCACCTCCAGCACGAAGGTGCTGTCGGCCCCGCCGTGATAGAGCGGCTTGTCGTGCTCGACCCAGCGGGCGATCAGGTCGGCGTGGACCTCCTCGAAGGGCGGTGCGCTGCCGTCGACGTTGATGAAGACCACCTCGCGCCAGATGTGGCTGGGCACCTCGATCAGGCCCAGCGAATCCTTGTCGATGGCCGCGTGCGTGTTGTGGCCCGGCCCGCCCACATGGGGGGTCGAGACCAACCGCCCGGCGGTGGAATAGCACCAGGAATGATAGGGGCAGCGGATCGCGCCCTCGATCTTGCGCGGCTCGGGCACCAGGATCATGCCGCGGTGACGGCAGATGTTCTGGAACACCCGCACGTCGCCCTGCTTGTCGCGGATCAGCAGCAGCGGCATGCCCAGAAACTCCATTGGCACCGCGTCACCCGGTTCGGGCACATCGGCGGTCACGGCGAGCCCGGCCCAGGTGGCCATGAGCAGGGCCTCGGCCTCGGTCCGGAACATCCCGGGGTCGGTGTAATGGGCGTTGGGCAGACCATTGGCGCTGGCGACCGGGCGGCGCACCGCCGCCAGCGCGTCGAGCTCGGTATCCTTGGGCATCGGGCGCACTCCTGTCGTCTGGGTGCGTCATCCTACCGCGCCGCCGGGGCGCGTGCCGCCATCGCAGCGACATACGGTTTTCTCACCGCGACATGGGCGACGGATTTCCGCCGGACAGGGGGTGGCCGGAGCCTGTTGCGCGCCGCGGGCCAACGCGGGCCGTTACTGTGCGCCGCGGGCCAGCGCGGCGACGCCCGTGCGCGCCATTTCCACCAGGCCGATGGGGCGCATCAGATCGGCGAAGGCGTCGATCTTCTCGGGCGTGCCGGTGATCTCGAAGACAAAGCTTTCCAGGGTGCTGTCCACCACGCTGGCGCGAAAGACATCCGCCAGGCGCAGTGCCTCGACCCGGTCCTCGCCCTTGCCAGCGACCTTGAACAGGGCCAGTTCCCGCTCGACGCTGCGGCCCTCGACCGTCAGGTCGTGGACCTCGTGAACGGGCACGATCCGGCCCAGCTGGGCGGTGATCTGGTTGATCACCTGCGGGGTGCCGGTGGTCACGATGGTGATGCGCGACAGGTGGCCGGTATGGTCCACCTCGGCGACGGTCAGGCTCTCGATGTTGTAGCCCCGCCCCGAGAACAGCCCGATGACCCGGGCCAGCACGCCCGGCTCGTTTTCCACCAGAACGGCCAGGGTGTGGCGTTCCTCGGTGTCCGAAAAGGTGGGCCGCAGGTTATAGGCGGAGTGGCTCGTGGAGCCCTTCTTGATGTTGAGCGCGGACATGTTCGTTCCTGTCTTTCCTGTCGCGGGGCCAAAATTCCAGAATCTTGGCGGCTTTCCGAAAATTCTGGAATTTTCGGGTCAGACCAGCACCGATCCCTTCGCGTCGATCACGCCCTGGGTCTCGGCCTCGCCCAGCAGCATCTCGTTGTGGGCCTTGCCAGAGGGGATCATGGGGAAGCAGTTCTCGTGCTTCTCGACCAGGCAGTCGAAGATCACCGGGCCGTCGTGGTTCAGCATCTCCATGATCGCATCGTCCAGGTCGGCCGGATCGCTGCACAGGATTCCCTTGGCGCCGAAGGCCTCGGCCAGTTTCACGAAATCGGGCAGGGCCTCGGACCAGCTCGAGGAATAGCGCTCGCCGTGCAGCAGTTCCTGCCACTGGCGCACCATGCCCAGACGCTCGTTGTTGAGGATGAACTGCTTGACCGGCAGGCGGTATTGCACCGCCGTCCCCAGTTCCTGCATGTTCATCAGCCAACTGGCCTCGCCCGCCACATTGATGACCAGCGCCTCGGGGTGGCCCATCTGCACGCCGATGGAGGCCGGAAAGCCGTAACCCATGGTGCCCAGGCCGCCGGAGGTCATCCAGTGGTTGGGATCATCAAAGCCCATGTACTGCGCCGCCCACATCTGGTGCTGGCCGACCTCGGTGCAGATGAACCTGTCCTTGCGGTCCTTGGTCAGCGCCTCCAGCCGTTCCAGCGCGTATTGCGGGCGGATGGTCTTGCCCTCTTGCGTGTAGGCCAGGCAGTTGACCTTCCGCCACTCGCCGAGCTGCGCCCACCAGGCGTCCAGCCCCGCGCGGTCGGTCTTGCGGCCGCGGGATTTCCAGACCTTGAGCACATCCTCCAGCACATGGCCCACATCGCCTACGATGGCGATATCCGTGCGGATCACCTTGTTGATCGACGAGGGGTCGATGTCGATATGGACCTTCTTGGAATTGGGGCTGAAGGCGTCGATGCGTCCGGTAATCCGGTCATCAAAGCGCGCGCCGATATTGATCATCAGGTCGCAGTCGTGCATCGCCATGTTGGACTCGTAGAGCCCGTGCATCCCCAGCATCCCCAGCCAGCTGTCACCCGAGGCGGGGTAGGCGCCCAGGCCCATCAGCGTCGAGGTGATGGGAAAGCCCGTGGCATCGACCAACTCGCGCAGCAGCTGGCTGGCCGCCGGGCCGGAATTGATGACGCCGCCGCCGGTGTAGAAGATCGGCTTCTTCGCCTTCTCGATCGCCGCGACAAGGTCGGTGATGCCCTCGATGTCGCCCTTGACCTGCGGGTTGTAGTGCGAGGCCATGGCGCGCGGTGCCGTATAGTCGGCACTGGCGAACTGCACGTCCTTGGGAATATCGACCAGCACCGGCCCGGGGCGGCCGCTGGCGGCGACGTGAAAGGCCTCGTGGATGGTGTTCGACAGTTTCGCGGTGTCCTTGACCAGCCAGTTGTGCTTGGTGCAGGGGCGGGTCATGCCCACGGTATCGGCTTCCTGGAAGGCGTCCGACCCGATCATGAAGGTCGGCACCTGCCCCGAGAACACCACCAGCGGGATCGAATCCATCAGCGCGTCGGTCAGGCCCGTCACCGCGTTGGTGGCCCCGGGGCCGGATGTCACCAGGGCGACCCCGACCTTGCCGGTCGCGCGGGCATAGCCCTCGGCGGCGTGGATGGCGCCCTGTTCATGGCGCACGAGGACATGCTTGATCGAATTCTGCTGGAAGACCTCGTCATAGATGGGAAGGACGGCGCCGCCGGGGTAGCCGAATACCGTGTCCACACCCTGATCGATCAGGGCCTGAACCACCATTTTCGCGCCGGTCATCTGTGCTGACATCGTCTTATCCTCATCTCGTGACGTCTCTGCAGTGGGCATAAAAAAGCCCCCGGTGGGATCTCCGAGGGCGCATGGGTTACCAGTATGGCAAAACCGTTACCGGCCCATGCGCATCACCCCTACAAGTACCAGGTTCTCGATCATTCCCAGTGGCTTTCCATTTTGCGTTTGGGCAGTTTGCACGGGTGCGTCCGGGCGTCAACCGCGAATCCGGAGAAAGTGTCGCGCCGGCTCGGGTTTTTGGAATTATCTTTCAGATTATGCCTGCCAAAAAGGCCCGGGATGCGCCGGGCGGTCTTCCGGGGCGGGCCCTATCGCGTGATCCGCGCGGCCCGGCCGCCGCGCCGCACGCGCAGCAGGTCGGCCCGGCCGGGCAGGTCTGCCATTATGGCGCGGCGGGCCTCGGGGCTCAGGCGCGACCAGGTGGCGATCTCGTCAAGGCTGCGGTGGCAGCCGGTGCAGATGCGGGCCTCGGGGTGGACCACGCAGACCTGGATGCAGGGGCTCTCGACCTCGTCCCACCTCCGGACGCCCGCCTTGTCTTCCGGTTTCCTCATCCCGCCGCCCCGATGTTGCGCATGCGATCCAGCATGCCTTGCAGGATAACACCGGCGGCGACGTGGTCGATCACCTCGGCGCGACGTTTTCGTGTCGTATCCGCCTCGAGCAAGGCGCGTTCGGCGGCCACGGTCGACAGGCGTTCATCCCAGAAGGTGATGGGCAGCTCGGTCAGCCGCGACAGGTTGCGTGCGAAGGCCCGGGTGGATTGCGCGCGCGGCCCTTCCGAGCCGTCCATGTTGCGCGGCAGCCCCAGCACCAGCCCGCCGACCTCGCGCCGGGCCACCAGCGCCAGCAGCGCCTCGGCATCGAGGGTGAACTTGCGCCGCTTGAGCGTTTGCGTGGGCGTGGCCACCCTGTGCAGCCGGTCCGAGATGGCCACGCCGATGGTCTTGGTGCCCAGATCCAGCCCCGCCAGCGGCACCATGGGCGGCAGGGCGGCGGCAAAGGCCTCGGGGGTGTCGAGGATCATTCGGCGACGCCGGCGGCGCGGGCAGCCTCGCGGATGCTGTCCACCGCCTCGGGCGAGGCGGCGAAGACCTGCTGCGCCTCGGACCAGATGGCCGCGGCGCGCTTGGTGTCGCCCATCACGCCAAGGGCCTGGATCAATTGCGCCCAGTCGGCGGGCGGACCACCTTCTTCGGCCAGCCGTGCCGACAGGCCCGAGACCATGTTACCGATCATCGCGGCGCGGTCCTCTTCAGACATGTCCTGTGCCGCTTCCATGTCGGCCGCCGAGGGGCCGCGGGTCTCTGGCTCGGGCAGGCTGTAGTCCACGCCCGCGCGGCGCGCCACGGCCTCGACCTGGTTGGCGGCCATGGTGTAATGCAGGCTGTCCGGCGCGCCGGTCTCGATCACCCGGCGCAAGAAGTTGAAGGCCCGGTCGGGCCGGTCGGTCTGGGAATAGAGGAGTCCGGCGTAATAGAGCGCGGCCACGTTGCCCTCGTCGCGCTGCAACAGGCGCACGGCGATGGTCTCGGCCTCGGGCGAGACGACACCGTTGGCGGCGCTGACAAGGTAGTCCAGCAGTTCGGCGTAATCCTCTGTTTCGGCCGCGTCACCCAGGGCGGCGATGTTGCGTTCCTTGGCGCGGGCGGCGGCCTGGAAATGCCCGATCGAGCGCGCGTCGATCGCCATGGCCTGCCACAGGTCGGCCCGGGCCTCGCGTCCGGTTGCAAAGGCGTTGATCTGGGCCTGCAAGTCTGGGTTGACCCCGCCGTCGTCGCTGATGAACCGGTACAAGGCCAGCCGGTAGCGGTCGCTTTCCGAGGCCGCGTCGCCCCGGAGTGCGACCACCCGCGATTGCGCTTCGGCGGCGGCGTCGAAGTTCAGCAGACGCCCCTCGTTGTCGGCCAGCAACTGCCAGCCGTTCAGATCGTCGGGGCGAGTGGGCACGATCTCGCGCAGCCGCTCGATCATGTCGCGCACATCGTCATTGACCTGCGGGGTCGCGGCGATCTTGTCGGTGACGCGCGCCTCGGCCTCGCTCTGGCTGGGCCGGTTGCGGCGCATCTCTTCGGCGAGCGCCAGGCGCTCGGCCCGGGGCAGGTCACCGTAGCCGGGCACGCCAAGCTGCACATAGCCCCAGAGTGCGGCCCCCGCGACGGCCAGCATTGTCACCACCGCCAGGGCGATGTTCAGCCGCCGGGGCGCCTCGCGCTGCGGCGCGGCCTCGGTGCCGGCCCGGTCCGCGGCCAGCAGGCGGCGGGCAATCTCGGTGCGGGTGCGTTCGGCCTCTTCGGCGTTGAGGACACCGCGCGCCAGGTCGCGGTCGACCTCGGCCAGCTGCGACTTGTAGATGTCCACATCACTGGCTTCGGCCGTGCCCTCTTCGGTGTCCCCGGCGCGGCGGGCACGGACTAGCGGGGCCACGAGGGCGGCGACGGTCAGGCCCACCAGGGCGGCGGCTGTGACCCAGAATATCCAGATGTTCTCTTGCATGGTGGCCCCCGTTTAGCCCGAGACCCGCACGGGCGAAAGACCCCGCGACCGCCCCGATTGCGGCAAATTGGCCGCTGGGATGGCTGTTGTCGGAAACGCGCCGCCAAATGCCGCCCGGAGTCTCCTTCGGCGCCGGGCCATGCGTCACAAAAAGGGCCGAGGACGTTCCCACGTGAAAGTGAGCCCATGAGACGCTTTTCCGCCTTTGCCATCGCCCGCGAGGCCATGCGCCAGCACAGCGGCTGGTCCCGGCACTGGCGCTCGCCGACGCCGAAAAAGCACTACGACGCCATCATCATCGGCGCCGGGGGCCATGGGCTGGCCACGGCCTATTTTCTGGGCCGCGAACATGGCATCACCAATGTCGCCGTCCTTGAAAAGGGCTGGCTGGGCGGCGGCAACACCGGCCGCAACACGACGATCATCCGCTCGAACTACCTGCAGGACCCCTCGGCGGCGATCTACGAGAAGTCGCGCAGCCTTTACGAGACCATGAGCCAGGACCTGAACTACAACGTGATGTACAGCCCGCGCGGCGTCATCATGCTGGCCCAGACCGAGCACGAGGTCCGCGGCTACCTGCGCACGGCCCACGCCAACGGCCTGCAGGGGGTGCAAACGGAATTCATCAGCCCCGAGCGGGTCAAGGAACTGGTGCCGATCATCAACCTGGATGGCCCGCGCTACCCGGTCCTCGGCGGCCTTTGGCAGGCGCGGGCCGGCACCGCGCGCCACGATGCCGTGGCCTGGGGCTATGCCCGTGCCTGTTCCGACATGGGCATGGACATCATCCAGAAATGCGAGGTCACCGGGATCACCCGCGCCGGCGACAAGGTGACGGGCGTGCAGACCACCAAGGGCGATATCGGCTGTTCGAAGCTGGGCATCGTCGTGGCCGGGCACTCGGGCGTGCTGGCCGAGAAGGCGGGCTTCCGCCTGCCGATCGAGAGCGTGTCATTGCAGGCGCTGGTCAGCGAGCCGATCAAGCCCTGCATGGACGTGGTCGTCATGGCCAACACGGTGCATGGCTACATGTCGCAGTCCGACAAGGGCGAGATGGTGATCGGCGGCGGCACCGACGGCTACATCAACTACACCCAGCGCGGCGCCTTCCACCATGCCGAGGAAACCGTGCGCGCGCTGGTCGAGACCTTCCCGATGATTTCGCGCCTCAAGATGCTGCGGCAATGGGGCGGCATCGTGGATGTCACCGGCGACCGCTCGCCGATCCTGTCGAAAACGCCGGTCGAGGGCATCTTTGTAAACTGCGGCTGGGGCACCGGCGGGTTCAAGGCCACGCCCGGGTCGGGTTTTGCCATGGCCGAGCTGATGGCCAAGGGCCGCTCGCCCCTGACCGACGCGTTCAGCATGTGGCGCTACCGCGAGGGCAAGTTCATTGATGAATCGGTGGCCGCGGGGGTGGCGCATTGACGGGCGCGGTTCGCCTGTCCATCGGCGATGCACGCATCGCCGATCGCGCCCGACCCGCCGCCCAGGGCGGGCGCGATATCATCGCCCGCGCCCCCGGGCCGGGCGCGGGGGCCCCGACCAATCGGCCCGTGACTGCGAAAGGGAAAATGGCATGATGATGCTCACCTGCCCCAACTGCGGCGTCACCGCCGAGGAAACCGAGTTTCACGGCGGTGGCGAGGCGCACCTCACGCGCCACGGTCCCGGCTCGTCCGATGACGATTTCGAGGGCTACCTCTTCCTGCGCAAGAACCCCCGCGGCGTGCATTTCGAACGCTGGCGGCACGCCCACGGCTGCGGCAAGTGGTTCCACGCCGCCCGCGACACCGCCACGCTTGAGGTCTTCGGCACCTATTCCGCCCAGACCACCGAGCCGCCGCAAGAGATCAAGGAGGCCGTCAGCGCCAAGCGCCCCGGCTGGTCCTGGAGGGACTTCAAGTGAGCACACGTCTGGCAACGGGTGGCCGGCTGATCGACCGGTCGCAAAAGCAGCATTTCACCTTCGACGGCAAGCAGATGACGGGCTTTGCCGGGGATACCCTGGCCGCCGGGCTTCTGGCCAATGACCAGATGCTGGTGGGCCGGTCCTTCAAGTATCACCGTCCGCGCGGCGTCGTGGCCTCGGGCGCCGAGGAACCCAATGCGCTGGTCAACCTTGGCGAGGGCAACCGGTTTGAGCCGAACCAGCGCGCCACGACCACCGAGCTTTTCGAGGGGCTGCGCGCCGCCTCGCAGAACCACTTTCCCAGCCTGGAGTTCGACATCGGGGCGGTGAACACCGCGCTGGCGCGATTCCTGCCCGCGGGCTTCTACTACAAGATGTTCATCCACCCGCGTCCGCTGTGGAAACACGTCTACGAGCCCTTCATCCGCCGCTCGGCGGGGCTGGGAAAGGCGCCCGACGCCGAGACGCGCGACGCGGATACCTACGAACATTTCTACGCCTTCGTGGATGTGCTGGTGGTGGGCGGCGGCGTGGCCGGCCTGTCGGCGGCGCTGGTCGCGGGGCGCGCCGGGGCCAGGGTGCTGCTGGTGGAACAGACCGCCCATTGGGGCGGCCGCGCGCCGGTGGACGGGGCCGAGATCGACGGCAAGCCGGCCGACGACTGGATTAAAGACGCCCTGCAAGAGCTTGCGGGCATGGAGAATGTCGAGGTCCGTACCCGCCTGATGGGCGCCGGGGTCTACGACCACGGCTATGTGCTGGCCTACGAACGCCTGACCGACCATGCCCCCGATCTGGACGGCCCGCGCCACCGCCTGTGGCGGATCCGGGCGGCGCAGCTTGTCACAGCCACGGGCGCCATCGAACGGCCGCTGTCCTTTGCGGGCAACGACCTGCCCGGTGTCATGCTGGCCAGCGCGGTGCGCGACTACGTGGTCAATCATGCGGTCAGCCCCGGCGACCGTACCGTTGTCGTGACCAACAATGACGACGCCTACCGGACGGCTTTCGCCCTCAGGGCTGCCGGCCTTGAGGTGCCTGCCATCGTGGATGCCCGCCCCGAGGCCGGGGCCATGGCCAAGCGGGCCGAGGCCGAGGGGATCAGGGTGCTGACCGGCACGGGCATCGCATCGGTCAAGGGCGGCAAGCGTGTCGCGGGCGTGGCCCTCTGCGCCCAGGCGGGCGAGGGCGCCGTGCTGGACGAGATCGCCTGCGAGGCGGTGGCCATGTCCGGTGGCTGGTCGCCCGTGGTCCACCTGTGGTCGCACTGCGGCGGCAAGCTGATCTGGGACGAGGCGCAGGCCCATTTCCGCCCCGATCCCGACCGCGCCCCCACCGGCGCGCAGGGCGAGGTGGTCGTGCGCGCCGCCGGGGCCGCCGATG
>NZ_JBKOTX010000075.1:0-24206 GCF_047086965.1 Roseovarius halophilus (ex Wu et al. 2025)
GCCGCGCCGGGCCGGCGCCGCCGCCTCGTCGCCGGTGCCGTCGGCCGCCGACGAGAAGGCACCGAGTTTCGCGGTGATCTCTTCCAGCGTCGGCCTGTCGCCGCGCGGGCGGGTGCTGAGCGCCTCGTGCATTTTCTCGAGATGGGTGGGCATCGTGCCGCAGCAGCCGCCGATGATCGTGGCGCCCGCGTCGCGGGCCAGCACGGCGTATTCGGCCATCAGGTCGGGCGTGCCGTCATAGTGTATGTGCCCGTCCACGTATTTCGGGATGCCGGCATTGCCCTTGGCGATAACCGGGCGTTCGGTGCCCTGCGCCACGAAGCCCAGCACGGTCCGCAGCAGGTCCGACGCCCCGACGCCGCAATTCGCGCCGAAGGCCAGCGGCGGGGTATCGAGCTTTTCGACCATGGTGACCATGTCGGCGGAGGTGAGGCCCATCATGGTGCGCCCGGCGGTGTCGAAGCTCATGGTGCCGCACCACGGCATGCCGGCAAGGCCGAACGCCTCGGCGGCGGCGCGGTATTCGCCCTCGGCCGAGATGGTTTCGAGCCACAGCACGTCGGCGCCGCCCTCCTTGAGCCCCTCGGCCTGTTCGTGGAAGATCTCGACGGCGAGTTCGTGCGTCAGCGCGCCCATCGGCGCCATGATCTCGCCCGTGGGGCCGACAGAGCCGGCGACCACGACGGGGCGGTCCTGCCGGTCGGCGACCTCGCGCCCGATCTCGGCGGAGACGCGCGACAGCTCGCGCGCCCGTTTCTGGGCGTCGTGCAGCTTGAGCCGGGCGGCGTTGCCACCGAACGAATTGGTCAGGAACAGGTCGCTGCCGGCGTCCACCGACATGCGGTAGAGCTTCTCCACGCGGTCGGGGTGGTCCACGTTCCACAATTCGGGCGCGTCGCCCGATTGCAGCCCCATGTTGAACAGGTTGGTTCCCGTGGCGCCGTCGGCAAGCAGCCAGTCGCGGGTTTCGAGAAGTCTGGAAAGTGCGTTCGTCATGGCATGATCCCGTCCCGTTGCGGGGCCGTGCATGCGTGCCCCGTGCGTCATATCGTGCCGGCCGCCGGAATGTGCCAGTGGCGGCGCGACAAATTTCGGGGCCGCGGCAGGGCCGGCGTGCCAATGGCACTGCCGCCGCGTCCGGAACATCGGGCGCGACGTCGGCCGGTACCGGGTGTCGGGCGCGTCAGTTCTCGCCGGCGATCTGCCCCTTGGCCACCTTGAGCAGCTCGGCCATCTTGCCGCGGATCGTGTCGGCATCGGCCAGATCGCCCAGATCGCCCGCGACCTTGCGCACCACGTCCTCGTGCCCGGCTTCCTCGAAATCCGACAGCACGACCTCCTTGGCGTATGTCTCGGCGTCTTCGCCCGTCTTGCCCAGCAGTTCCGCGGCCCAGAGCCCCAGCAGCTTGTTGCGGCGCGCCTCGGCGCGGAAGTTCATTTCCGCGTCATGGGCGTACTTGTTTTCGAATGCGTTCTCGCGGTCGTCGAAGGTGGTCATCGGCCTTTCCCCTGAACAGGCGTTTCGATTGGCCCCGGTATGCAACTCCGGCGCCGCGAGGGCAAGCCCCCGCGCCATCTTGCGACAATGCCGCCCATGCACTATGACAGCGCTGCGGCCCCGGGGACTCGGCCCCGGGCCATTCGATGGAGTGTCCATGGCGCGGCGCAAGAAAATCTACGACGGCAAGGCGAAAACCCTGTACGAGGGGCCGGAGCCGGGCACGGTGGTTCAGTACTTCAAGGACGACGCCACCGCCTTCAACGCCGAAAAGAGCGACGTGATCGAGGGCAAGGGCGTGCTCAACAACATGCTCTCGGAATATTTCATGACCGGGCTCAACAATGTCGGCGTGCCGACCCATTTCCTGCGCCGGATCAACATGCGCGAACAGCTGGTGCGCGCCTGCGAGATCGTGCCGCTGGAGGTGATCGTGCGCAACTACGCCGCCGGGTCCATGTCGCAGCGGCTGGGCATCGACGAGGGCACGCAACTGCCGCGGCCCATCGTTGAATACTGCCTGAAGGATGACAAGCTGGGCGACCCGCTGGTCACCGAGGAACATATCGCCGCCTTCGGCTGGGCCAGCCAGCAGGACATGGACGACATCCTCAGCCTTGCGCTGCGGGTGAACGATTTCATGTCGGGCGTGATGTACGGCGTGGGCATCCGCCTTGTCGATTTCAAGATCGAGATAGGCCGGGTCTATGACGGTGATTTCCAGCGCCTCATCGTGGCCGACGAGATCAGCCCCGACAGCTGCCGGCTGTGGGATATCAAGACGGGGCAAAAGCTGGACAAGGACGTTTTCCGGCGTGACCTTGGCAGCCTGACTGACGCCTATTCCGAAGTGGCGCGCCGACTCGGGGTGATGCCCAAGGCGTCCACGCCGATGAACAAGCCGCATCTCATCAATTGAGGCGGCGCGCGGGGGCCGCGGGGCGCCGGCACATGCAGCAGGAAGCGCGGCGCGTCATGCCCGCGGGACGGATCAAGCGGAGATGGATATGAAGGCACGTGTGCATGTCATGCTCAGGAACGGGGTTCTGGACCCGCAGGGCGAGGCCGTGCGCCACGCGCTGGGCCAGCTGGGCTTCGACGGGGTCGAGAGCGTCCGGCAGGGCAAGGTTGTCGAACTCGAGCTGGCCGAGACCGATGCGGAGAAGGCCCGCGAGGCGGTGACGCAGATGTGCGAGAAGCTGCTCGCGAACACCGTGATCGAGACCTACAGCGTGGAGATCGTCTGATGCATGCCGCCGTCGTCGTGTTTCCCGGCTCGAACTGCGACCGTGATCTTGCCGTGGCGCTCGAACGCGCCGGGGCCCGCGTGTCGATGGTCTGGCACAAGGATACCGAGATGCCGGCGGGGGTGGACCTGATCGGGCTTCCCGGCGGGTTTTCCTTTGGCGACTACTTGCGCTGCGGGGCTATCGCCGCGAACTCGCCGATCTGCCGGTCGGTCGTGGCCCATGCCGAGCGCGGCGGCTTCGTGCTTGGCATATGCAACGGGTTCCAGGTTCTGACGGAAACCGGGTTGCTGCCCGGGATCCTGCTGCGCAACGCCCGGCTGAAATACATCTGCAAGCCCGTGGACCTGACAGTGCGCACCGATGACAGCGCCTATACGACCGGTTACGCGCGCGGGCAGCGGATCACCATCCCGATCGCGCATCACGACGGCAACTATCACGCCGACGCGGCGACGCTGGACCGGCTGGAGGGCGAGGACCGGGTCGCGTTCACCTATGACGACAACCCCAACGGATCGGCGCGCGACATCGCCGGTATCCTGTCGCAGAACCGGCGGGTGCTGGGCATGATGCCCCATCCCGAACGGATGGCCGATCCCGCGCAGGGCGGCACGTATGGCACGGCGCTGTTCGACAGCCTGGTCGGGCAGGTCGCCGCGGCCTGACCCCTTGCAGGCCGGTGCGCGGGCGGCGTAGCCTGTGGCAATGAACACCCTGCAGATCCCATCGGCCGCGGCCCGTACCCGCACCCTGAGCTGGCGCGCCCGGCTGGTGCTGGTGCTGCTCGTTGTGCTGGCGGTGAGCGTCGTGATCGTCACGCACCGGCTGCTGACCGACCGCTTCACCGAGACCACGCGCAACCGGGCCGAGCTGCGGCTGGTGCTGTACGGCGGTAACCTGCTGAGCGAATTGCGGCAGAATTCCATCGTGCCGCAATTGCTGGCCCGGGACCCGGCGCTGATCACGGCGCTGGATACAGGCGATCACGCGCAATCGACACAGCGGCTCATTTCCTTCCTCGACGAGATCGGCGCGGCCTCGCTTTTCCTGCTGGACAAGGACGGGCGCACCGTCGCCTCGACCGAGCGCAGCCACCTGGGCGAGTCGCTGCGGCAAGCGCCGTACTTCGTGGATGCGTTGCGGTCGCGGGACACTGTTTTCAAGGTCCTGCCGCAGGATACCGGGCAGTACCGTTTCTATTATTCCCGCCGGATCGAACGTCAGAACCAGGTTGTCGGCGTGATCGTTGTCGAGGTCGATCTGGGCAAGTACGAGCGGGCATGGGCGGGCATTTCCGATGCCGTTCTGGTGACCGACAGCGAGGGCACGATCATCCTTGCCACCGAGCCGCGCTGGCGCGGCCTGACCGAACCCGCCGCGCTGGCGCGGGAACCGGCCGCCAGCGCGATCCAGCGCGCCATACAGGCCACCGCCGACTGGACGGCCCTGCCGGCGGATGCCTACGTGCAGGGCGAGGCCGTGATGCGCGTCGAGGGGCGTGTCGCCTTTCGCGGCTGGCGGATCGCCAGCTTCACCACCTATGCCAGCGTGCGCGACAAGGTGAACGGGGTGCTGGCGCTGGAAATCATGGTCTTCGCGATTCTGCTCGCGCTGGCGTTCTACCTGCTCAACCGCAAGACGGCGGTCCGCATGGCGCTGTTCCAGCGGGAATCGGCAGAGCTTCGCGCATTGAACGCGCGCCTGCAGCGGGAAATCGCCGAGCGCGAACGGGTGCAGGAGAACCTCGCCGTGGCCGAACAGACGCTGGCGCAAAGCTCCAAGCTGGCCGCGCTGGGCGAGATGTCGGCCGCCGTAAGCCACGAACTGAACCAGCCGCTGGCCGCCATGAAAACCTACCTCGCCGGCGCGCGCCTTCTGCTGGGCCGCAACCGCCCCGACGAGGCGCTGGCCTCGTTCCAGCGGATCGACGACCTGATCGAGCGGATGGGCACGATCACCCGGCAACTGAAGTCCTATGCGCGGCAGGGCGACGAGGCGTTCTCGCCGGTGAACATGGGCGATGCGCTCAATTCCGCGCTTGCCATGATGGAGCCGCAACTGCGGCAGCGGCAGATCAAGATCACCCGGACCCTGCCGACGGAACCCGTGCTGGTCATGGGCGACCGGGTGCGGATCGAGCAGGTGATGATCAACCTGCTGCGCAACGCGATGGACGCCACCGAGGCCGCGGAGGTCCCGGCAATCGACATCATCCTCGCGGCGGGCGAAACGGTGACGCTGTCGGTGCGCGACAATGGACACGGGATCGACGATTTCGACAGCCTGTTCGAACCCTTCTACACCACCAAGCAGCCGGGCGACGGCGTGGGATTGGGGCTTGCCATCTCCTCGGGGATCGTCAACGACCTCGGCGGGCGCCTGACGGCGCGCAATGTGGCCGGGGGAGGGGCTGTATTCGAGATGCAGCTACCTATCTACCCCGAAGAAACGCGTGCAGCGGAGTGATCAAGATGCCAACCGCGATGAAGATCGCCATCATCGACGATGAAAAGGACATGCGCCAATCCATCAGCCAGTGGCTGGCGCTTTCGGGCTACGATACCGAGGCCTTCCCGAGCGCCGAGGAGGCGCTGAAGGTTCTCGGCCCCGACTATCCCGGGATCGTGGTGACCGACATCAAGATGCCCGGCATGGACGGGATGCAGTTCCTCAAGAAGCTGATGGGCTCGGACTCGGGCCTGCCGGTCATCATGATCACGGGCCACGGCGACGTGCCGATGGCGGTGGAGGCGATGCGCGTCGGCGCCTACGATTTCCTCGAGAAGCCCTTCAACCCGGAACGCATGAACGAACTGGCCAAGAAGGCCACGACCGCGCGGCGCATGACGCTGGACAGCCGGGCGTTGCGCCGGGAATTGTCCGATGGCGGGCAATTGATGAAGAAACTGATCGGGGCCAGCCCGGCGATGGAGCGGCTCAAGGAGGATATCCTCGATCTCGGGCAGGCCGACGGGCATGTCCTGATCGAGGGCGAGACCGGCACCGGCAAGACGCTGGTGGCGCACGCGCTGCACGCGGTGGGGGCGCGGGCCGGGCGCAAGTTCGTGCTGGTGTCCTGCGCGGCCCACGAAGAGGAGGCGCTGATCAAGCGGCTGTTCGGCCCCATGAGCCCGGAGGACAGCCAGCTGCCCGCCATCGAGGAGGCGCGTGGCGGCACGCTGGTGCTGGAGGACGTGGAAACGCTGAGCGACGCGGTGCAGGCGCGTCTTCTGACCACCATCAACGAGGAGGGCACGCCGCCCGAGACCCGGATCGTGGCGATCTCGAACATGCAGGAACGCGACAGGACCTGCGAGGACGCGTTGCGCTCGGACCTGTTCTACAGGCTCGGCTCGTTGCGCATCACGGTGCCGCCGCTGCGCCAGCGGGGGGAGGACATCCTGCAGTTGTTCACGCATTTCGCCGATCAGTTCGCCGACGATTACGGCTGCGATGCGCCACAGGTCTCGGCACAGGAGGCCGCGCAACTGATGCAGGCGCCGTGGCCCGGCAACGTGCGGCAGCTTTTCAACCTTGCCGAGCGCGCGGTGCTGCAGACGCGGCGCGGCTCGGGCACGATCGCGTCGTTGCTGATGTCGGACCATCAGGAAATGCAATCGGTCATGACGACCGAGGGCAAGCCGCTGAAAGAATATGTCGAGGCGTTCGAAAGGATGCTGATCGACAACACGATGCGGCGCCACAAGGGATCCATCGCATCGGTGATGGAGGAACTCTGCCTGCCGCGCCGCACGCTCAACGAGAAGATGGCGAAATACGGGTTGCAGCGATCGGATTACATGGCCTGAGCGCGCCCGCGCGGGGCGAATTTTGCCCATTGTAATTTCCGCCCCGAAACGCTTAGTGTAGGACTAGGGCAAAGCGTGTCCACACGCTGCCACACAGAGATTCGCTGTTTCAGATACTTGTAGGAAAATTCCAACACTTCTGAACAGACCGATTGGGTCTTCGCGAGACGGGACCGATACCATGCCTGCAGACCGGCTTTCAGGCCGTGCAGGCCCAGAGCGGGTGCCGCGACGGCACCGGAGAAGAAGAACCGCGATGAAGCGCGTGAGACAGGATCATATCAGGGCAGGGGCCGCCGGCGGCTTGCCCGTCCACGCGTCCGAGATCGCCCTTACAAGACACCCCCCGCAATGCGCCGCCCCTCCGGGGCTGCCGGCGCGTTCGCCGTGGTGCATACGGAAAACATGGCCAAGAAAATGCTCATTGACGCCACCCACGCGGAAGAGACCCGCGTGGTGGTGGTGGACGGAAACAAGGTTGAGGAATTCGACTTCGAGTCGGAAAACAAGCGTCAGCTTGCCGGCAACATCTACCTAGCCAAGGTCACGCGCGTCGAGCCGTCGCTCCAGGCGGCCTTCGTGGATTACGGTGGCAACCGGCACGGCTTCCTCGCCTTTTCGGAAATTCATCCGGACTATTACCAGATCCCGGTCGCCGACCGCGAGGCGCTGCTGGAAGAGGAGCGCGCCTATGCCGAGGCGATGAGGGCGCGCGACGAGGAAGAGGAAAAGCCCAAGCCCAAGCGCGCGTCACGGTCGCGCAAGGCGGCCAAGGCGGAGAAGACGGCGTCGGAAAACGCGACCGTCACCTCGGACAACGACAGCGGCGAGAATTCGGGCGAGATCTCGGGGATGGAGACCATCGACCTCGAGCCCGACACCGACACCGGCACCGGGGAGGTGGCCCCGACGCCCGAGGGCATGTCGCCCATGCAAACTGTCAAGGAGACGCCGGTTGCCGAGCCGGTGGACGATGCCGACGCGCCCGAGGGTGGCAAGGCGCCCGCCGATGCCGCGAAGGCGCCCGCCGCCGGGAACGGCGGCGACGGCGCAAGCCGGGAGGCGGAGGCCAAGTCGGACGCGGCGGCCAAGGATGCCAGCATCGAATCCGTCGCGGACGACGACGACAGCGAGGACATCCGCCCGCCGCGCAAACCCCGCCCGCGCCGGTACAAGATCCAGGAAGTGATCAAGGTGCGCCAAATCCTGCTTGTGCAGGTTGTGAAGGAAGAACGCGGCAACAAGGGCGCGGCGCTGACCACCTATCTCAGCCTTGCCGGCCGGTACTGCGTGCTCATGCCGAACACGGCCCGGGGCGGCGGGATCAGCCGCAAGATCACCAACGCGGCCGACCGCAAGAAGCTCAAGGACACGGCCGCCGAAATAGACGTGCCGCAAGGGGCGGGGCTGATCATCCGCACGGCCGGCGCCAAGCGCACCAAGGCCGAGATCAAGCGTGATTACGAATACCTCCAGCGGCTTTGGGAGCAGATCCGTGAACTGACGCTGAAATCCATCGCGCCGGCCAAGATCTACGAGGAAGGCGACCTGATCAAGCGGTCGATCCGTGACCTCTACAACCGCGAGATCGACGAGGTCCTGGTGGAAGGCGAGCGGGGCTACCGCATCGCCAAGGACTTCATGAAGATGATCATGCCGTCCCATGCCAAGAACGTGAAGCATTACCAGGACGCGATGCCGCTTTTCGCCCGCTACCAGGTGGAAAGCTATCTCAGTTCGATGTTCAACCCGACGGTGCAACTGAAATCCGGCGGATATATCGTGATCGGCGTGACAGAGGCGCTCGTCGCCATCGACGTCAACTCGGGCCGGGCGACCAAGGAAGGCTCGATCGAGGAAACCGCGCTCAAGACCAACCTCGAGGCCGCTGACGAGATATCGCGCCAGCTACGCCTGCGCGATCTTGCAGGGCTGATCGTCATCGACTTCATCGACATGGACGAGCGCAAGAACAACGCCGCCGTCGAGAAACGGATGAAGGAGCGGCTCAAGACCGATCGCGCGCGCATCCAGGTGGGGCGCATCAGCGGTTTCGGCCTGATGGAGATGAGCCGCCAGCGGCTGCGGCCCGGTATGATCGAGGCGACGACCCAGCCATGCCCGGCCTGTCACGGCACGGGGCTCATCCGGTCCGACGACAACCTTGCGCTGAGCATCCTGCGCCAGATCGAGGAAGAGGGCGTGCGACGCCGCTGCCGCGAGGTGCTGGTCAAGTGCCCGGTCGGCATCGCGAATTTCCTGATCAACCAGAAGCGCGAGCATGTCGCCCAGATCGAGGCGCGCTATGGCCTCTCGGTGCGCATCGAGGGCGATCCGGCACTGGTCAGCCCCGATTTCGTGCTCGAGAAGTTCAAGACCGCGACGCGCAACGTTCCCGAGGTCGCCGCGCCGGTGGTTTCGGTGGACAGTTCACTGATGAACGACGTCGATACCGAGGAAGCCCCGACCGCCGAAGCCGCCGAGCCCCCCGAGGCCGAGCCGACGCAGGACGACACCAAGCCCAAGAAACGGCGCCGGCGGCGCCGGCGGCGGTCCAAGGCGTCGGAAAACAGCGCGGAGCAGATGGCCGAGGGCGGGTCGGAGCAAGCCGACACGGGCGTGGCAGATCCCGGGGCATCCCCCGCCGAAACCGAGGCCGCATCCGAGGGCGCGGGCGCCCCGGCGGCTGAGGACGCGGGCACCGACGACAAGTCTGCCGGCGCGGCTGATGCCGAGGCGCCGGCGGAACAGGCCGAGGAAAAGCCCAAGAAGAAACGCACCCGGAAACCGCGCAAGAAACCCGCCGCGGCGGCCGACGCGGAAACAGCGACCGATACGGCAGAGCCGTCGGTACCCGCCGCGCCCGCGGAAGACGGGAAAGAGGCGGCCGAAAACGAGACGGGGGCGAAACCTGCCAAGAAGCCCGCGCGGCGCGTCACCCGCAAGAAGAAAACGCCCGAGGCGGATGCCGAGACCGGCACGGATGCTGTCAAGGCCGACGAGGCCGACGCGCCTTCCGAGGGCGGGCAAGCGACGACCGGCCCCGCCGCAGAGGCCGAGGCCGAGCCGGCATCGTCCGAGCCGGCGCAATCGGACGCGGCGGCCGACCGGCCCGCACCGGTTCCGGCCGGGGCCGAACCGGCAGCGGGAAAGGCCGCCGGCGAGGGCGAGCCCCCCCAAGACACCGCCCCGGAACAGGCCGAGGCGGAAGCCGAGCCGAAAAAGGCCAAGCGCCGGGGCTGGTGGGCGCTCGGGCGCTGAGCGCCCGGGCGGGACTGCCCCGTCGGTGATGCGTCTCTTGACGCGGACATGAACGCGCCCGCCCCCCGTGGCGGGCGCTTTCGTGGTTTCTGCCCAGGGCCGATCCCCGACGAATCACGCAAATCGTGGCTGATTCACTTCTAACTCTTTGTAATGTCTTACGCATTTTCCTGTGAATGACGGGCGAGGGGAATCGATGTCGGTTTTTCATGATGAGGCGGCGCAATTGTTTGTGGCCTGCTATCGAATCGCGTTAGCTTAATAACCCACGGGGGTGACAGTGGCTTTTCGATGTCCCCCTGTAATCAAACGTGCGCACCATGCCGTTCGTGCATGATACCGGCCATCCAACGCGGTTGCGCACAATCAGGAGGGAGTGACGTGTTCAAAAAGATCATGACACCAGTTGATCTGGTGCATAAGGGCGATCTGGACAAGGCGCTGCAATGTTCGGCCGACCTGGCCCGGCATTACGGCGCCGAAGTCGTTTATGTGGGTGTGACAGCATCGACACCCAGTTCACTGGGCCACAACCCGAAGGAATACGGCGAGAAACTCTCGGCGTTTGCGGCCGATCAGGCCGAGAAGCATGGCATCAAGACCACCGCCGACACGGTCGTGTGTCACGACCCCGCGACGGATGTCGATGATGCCTTGCTCAAGACGATCGGCGACATTGGTGCGGACCTCGTGGTGATGCAGAGCCACATGCCCAACGTGCTTGACTACATCTGGCCGTCCAATGGCGGAAAGCTCGCCGAGCACGCGAAGGTTTCGGTGCTGGTGGTGCGTGGCTAGGGCCCGTGCGGGGAAGCGTAACAGAAGCGAACAGGGGGGCCGTACATGGCCGATGAAACAGACATTCAGGGTATCCCGACGCCGGAAGGGCACGCGGATATCATCGAGACCGATTACAGGATCGGTCAGGACAACATACAGGCGAAGGTCGGGCCGTTCGGGCTGGACATTCACAACCCGGTTTTCCTGATTTCCGGGCTGGCCGTCGTGGCCTTCGTCTTCTACTCTTTGGCGTTGCCGGATCAGGCAGCGACAGTTTTCGAGTCGATGAAGAGCTACGTGATCAGCACGTTCGATTTCTTCTTCCTCGGCGCGGCGAACATCTTCGTGATCTTCTGCCTCCTGCTCATCGTGACGCCCTACGGCTCTGTCCGGCTCGGCGGAACGGATGCGCGGCCGGATTACGGGTATCTGGGCTGGTTCGCGATGCTGTTCGCCGCCGGCATGGGTATCGGGCTGCTGTTTTTCGGGGTGTCCGAGCCGATGAGCCACTTCTCGACCTCGCTGGGGGGGACCTCGGTCGGCGAGAACGGCGTGCGCACCGACTGGGCCCCCGCGGGCGCGGCCGGTGGTGACGAGGCCGCGGCGCAGCGGCTGGGCATGGCCGCCACGATCTTCCACTGGGGGCTGCACCCCTGGGCGATCTACGCCGTCGTGGCACTGGCGCTGGCGCTGTTTTCCTACAACAAGGGCCTGCCGCTGACCCTGCGTTCGGCGTTTTATCCGCTTTTCGGGGATTCCGTTTGGGGCTGGACCGGCCATATCATCGACACGCTGGCGGTCTTCGCGACGCTGTTCGGGCTGGCGACCTCGCTCGGGTTCGGGGCGGAGCAGACGGCCTCGGGCCTGACCTTCCTGTTCGGTACCGGGGACGCGGCCGAGGGCACCCGTGCCTTCATGGGCATCACCTACGGCAACAACGATGATACCGGCGTCGCGAACAACCCGCTGTTGCTGGTCATCCTGATCTCGGCGATCACCGCCGTGGCGCTGGTCTCGGTCATTCGCGGTCTGGACGGCGGCGTCAAGGTCCTGTCGGAGATCAACATGGGCCTTGCGGCGTTGCTGCTGGTCTTCGTGTTCCTTGTCGGCGGGCCGATCTTCCTGCTGACGCTCTTCTTCGACAGCATCTGGGCGTATCTTCAGAACATCTTCGTGCTGTCCAACCCGGTCGGGCGTGAGGACGTGAACTTCAGCCAAGGCTGGACCTCGTTCTACTGGGCATGGTGGATCAGCTGGTCACCCTTCGTGGGCATGTTCATCGCGCGTGTCAGCCGCGGCCGGACAGTGCGTGAATTCATCATTTGCGTCCTGCTGATCCCGACCACGGTTTGCATCCTGTGGATGACGGTCTTCGGCGGGACGGCGATCAGCCAGGTCGTCAATGACGGCTACACAGCCGCCAAGGATGCCACGCTGGAGCTCAAGCTTTTCTACATGCTGCAGGAACTGCCATTGGCGATGATCACGTCGATCATCGGGATCGTGCTGGTGATCGTGTTCTTCGTCACCTCCTCGGACTCGGGCAGCCTCGTGATCGACACGATCACGGCCGGCGGCAAGGTCGACGCGCCGGTGTCGCAGCGTGTGTTCTGGTGTGTCTTCGAGGGCGCCGTGGCCATCGTGCTGCTGATCGGCGGCGGTCTTGCCTCGCTGCAGGCGGCGGTCATCTCGACCGGCTTGCCGTTCACGTTGGTCCTGCTGGTGATGTGCTACGCTATCTGGCGGGGTCTCGCGAACGAGAAGCGCTGACCGCCTTTCCCGGCGACACCTGAAATCGGCCCCCCGCGATGCTTGCACCGCGGGGGGCTTTGCTGTTTTGTGGCGCCGGATTCACAGGGAGACAGCGGATGCAGAGCGGTCTGGATACCGATTTCGCGCGGGCGCAGTTCCCGGCATTCAGCGAACCGTCGCTGGCCGGGCAGGCATTCTTCGAGAACGCGGGCGGCTCCTATACTTGCCGGCAGGTCATCGACCGGCTGGAGCGGTATTACCGCCAGCGCAAGGTGCAGCCCTACGGCCCCTACGAGGCGAGCCGACTGGCCGGCGAGGAAATGGACGAAGCACGCACGCGGCTTGCCGCGATGCTGAGCGTCGCGCCCGACGAGGTGAGTTTCGGCCCGTCGACCACGCAGAACACCTATGTTCTGGCGCAGGCCTTCCGGCAATGGATGTCGCCGGGGGACGCGATCATCGTGACCGACCAGGATCACGAGGCCAATTCGGGCCCGTGGCGCCGTCTGGCCGACGAGGGCATCGAGGTGCGCGAATGGCGGATCGACCGGGCCACGGGCGCGCTGTGCACGGATGACCTCGAGGCGCTGCTGGACGACAAGGTGCGGCTCGTGTGCTTTCCGCATTGTTCGAACATCGTGGGGGCGGTCAACCCGGTGGTCGAGATCACGGCGCTGGCCCATGCCGCGGGGGCGTTCGTCTGCGTTGACGGGGTCAGCTACGCGCCCCACGGGGTCGTCAACGTGGGCGATATGGGGCCGGACATCTACCTGTTCTCGGCCTACAAGACCTACGGGCCGCATCAGGGCATCATGGTGATCCGCCGCGAGCTGGGCGAGCTGCTGCCCAATCAGGGGCACTGGTTCAATGCCGATGCGCTTTACAAGCGGTTCACCCCGGCGGGGCCCGACCATGCGCAGGTGGCCGCTTGCGCGGGAATGGCGGATTATTACGACGCGCTTGCCGCGCATCACGGCATCGAGGGGGACGCGGCCGCGCGGACGGCCGGCGTGCACGACCTGATGCGCGCGCATGAAACGTCGCTCCTGCAGCCTGTTCTTGACAGTTTAGCCGCGCGCAATGCCATCCGCCTGATCGGGCCGTCCGAGGTGTCGGGGAAGGCGCCCACCGTGGCTGTCGAACTGCCGGGGTCCGGTTTCGAGGCCGCCCGGCGGCTTGCCGGGGAGGGGATCATGGCCGGGGGCGGTGATTTCTACGGGGCGCGACCGCTACAATCCATGGGAATCGATCTTGAGAAGGGTGTCTTGCGCCTGAGCTTCGTGCATTACACGACGCGCGCCGAAGTGGACCGGCTGATCGACGCGCTGGACCGGGTTTTGTGATCCGGCGGCGCTGACCCGGCGTACCTCAAGCCATGACAAGAAACCGGGGCAGGGCATGAGCGACACACGACCGACGATCGTCTGGCTGCGGCGCGATCTGCGCCTGGTCGACCACCCCACATTGGCCGCCGCCTGTGCGGAGGAGGGGCCCGTGATCCCCGTCTTCATCCATGACGACACCGTCGAGGCGCTCGGGGCCGCGCCGAAATGGCGCCTCGGCCTGTCGATTGCCGCGCTGGCCCGGCGGATCGAGGAAAAGGGCAGCCGCCTGATCCTGCGCCGGGGCGATGCGCTGCAGGTGTTGCGCGACCTCGTCCGCGAAACGGGGGCGGGCGCCGTTCACTGGTCGCGCCTCTATGACCCGGCGTCGATCGCGCGCGACAAGGCCGTGAAGGCCGGGCTGAGGGATGACGGGACAGAGGCCTGCAGCCATGCCGGCCATGTCCTGTTTGAGCCGTGGACCGTCACGACCAAGACGGGCGGGTTTTACAAGGTCTATTCGCCCATGTGGCGCGCGGTGAAGGACAGGGACGTTCCCGCGCCCGAGGCCGCGCCGGGGCGCCTGCCGGCGCCGGCGGACTGGCCCGCGAGCGACCGGCTGGACGCGTGGCAGATGGGCCGGGCGATGAACCGGGGCACGCGTGTCTGCCTGCCGTATCAGGCCGTCGGCGAGGATGCCGCGCAGGACCGGCTGGCGCGGTTCACCGAAACGGCGATCGCGGCCTATGACGACGACCGCAACCTGCCCGCGCAAGCCGGCACGTCGGGCCTGTCGGAGAACCTGACCTATGGCGAGATTTCACCGCGGCAGTGCTGGCACGCGGGGCTGCGCGCCCTTCATGACGGCGCCGCCGGGGCCGAGGCGTGGCTGAAAGAGCTCGCATGGCGCGAATTCGCGTACCACCTGATGTACCACACGCCGCACATCGCACGCCAAAGCTGGCGCGAGGAATGGCAGAGCTTCCCATGGCACGACTCGGAGGACGGGGCCGATGTGCGCGCGTGGAAGCAGGGGCGCACCGGCGTGCCCTTCGTCGATGCGGCCATGCGCGAGATGTATGTCACGGGCAAGATGCACAACCGTGCGCGCATGATCGTGGGCAGCTACCTGACGAAGCATCTTCTGACGCACTGGATGATCGGCATGCGGTGGTTCGAGGACTGCCTGACGGACTGGGACCCGGCCAGCAACGCGATGGGCTGGCAATGGGTCGCGGGCAGCGGGCCCGACGCGACGCCCTATTTCCGCATCTTCAACCCCGCCACGCAGGCGGAGAAGTTCGACCCCGACGGCACCTATCGGCGCCGCTGGATCGCCGAGGGGCAATCCGGCCCGCCGGATACCGCGCTTGCCTATTTCGAGGCGGTCCCGCGCAGTTGGGGCCTGGCGCCCGGCGCGCCGTACCCCGAGCCGGTGATCGGGCTCAAGGAGGGGCGGGAACGCGCGCTTGCGGCCTACGAGACGCACAAGGGCTGAAACCGGGGAAAAGTGGCTTGCCCCCGCGCGGCAAACCGCCATAGCTTTTGGGGACTGACAAGGGAGACGTGGATGATCCTGACCGACACGACAGGCCAGAAAGAGCTGCCGCGCTATTTTCCGCAGGTTTTTGAAATGGTCCGGAAAATCAACAACGGGCGGGTCGATATCGTCATGCCGGACGGGCGCCGTTTCAGGGCCGAGGGACACAATCCCGGCCCCGTCGCGGAACTGACGATACACAACCCCGACAGTTTCGCGCGGCTGGTCCGCGAGGGCGATCTCGGCTTCTCGGATGCCTACCTCGAAGGATGGTGGAGCACGCCCGACCTGCAGGCGCTGATGGATTTCGTTCATGCCGACAACTGGGACATCTATGACGGGTTTCCCGGCATGGGGCTGGTGCGCGCCTTCGAGCGGGTGCGCCACAGGCTCAGGGGCAACAGCAAGCGGCAGGCCAAGAAGAACATCAGCTATCACTACGATCTGGGCAACGATTTCTACCGTCTTTGGCTGGACGAGACGATGACCTATTCCAGCGCGCTGTTCGAAACCGGGCAGGAAAGCCTCGAAAAGGCGCAGACGGCGAAATACGCCAGCATGGTCGACCAGATGGGCGTGCATCCCGGCGATCACGTGCTCGAAATCGGCTGCGGCTGGGGCGGTTTCGCGGAATACGCCGCCGGCGAACGCGGGCTCAGGGTTACCGGGCTGACGATCAGCCGCGAACAGCTTGACTACGCGCGGGCGCGCATCGCGCG
This sequence comes from Roseovarius halophilus (ex Wu et al. 2025), assembly GCF_047086965.1. Lineage (NCBI taxonomy): Bacteria > Pseudomonadati > Pseudomonadota > Alphaproteobacteria > Rhodobacterales > Roseobacteraceae > Roseovarius > Roseovarius halophilus (ex Wu et al. 2025). The sequence goes on from NZ_JBKOTX010000075.1 coordinate 15,932, forward strand.
GGCCGGGCTGTCCGACAGCGTTGATTTGCAGCTGCGCGATTACCGCGACGAGCGGGGCCGTTACGATGGCATTGCCAGTATCGAGATGTTCGAGGCGGTGGGCGAGAAATACTGGCCCGTCTATTTCGACACCCTGCGCGAGCGCCTGAAACCCGGTGCGCAGGCGACGCTTCAGGTGATCACGGTCGAGGACAAGCGGTTCGAAGCCTACCGCAAGGGGGTCGATTTCATACAGAAATACATCTTTCCCGGCGGCATGCTGCCCAGCCCGTCGGTCCTGCGCGCCGAGGTCGAACGGGCCGGTCTGCAGGTGCGCCGCTCGGTCGAGTTCGGGGAGAGCTACAGCCAGACCCTGCGGCGATGGCACGAGACTTTCAACGCCAAGTGGGACGAGGTGGCCGGCCTCGGCTTCGACGACAGGTTCCGCCGGATGTGGAATTTCTATCTCACCTCTTGTGCCGGGGCGTTCCAGGGGGGAAACTGCGACGTGACCCAGATCACCGTCGCGAGGCCCGCCTGACCGATGCCCGTCACCGACCGGATGCCCACGGCCGCCAGACTTGTCGCCGCGATCCTGCTGGCGGCATTGGCATGGGTCGGGTCGGAGATGTTCCGCCCCCTGATGCCGCCGGCCACCGATTTCGGCTGGTTCAACGAGGTCAACCTCGGGCTGGGCGTGCTGTGCGGCTGGTTCGTGCTGGGATCGCGCGCCGGCAACGGGTACGCCGATGCCGCCGGGGCCGGGCTGACCGGGCTGGGCGCGCTGGTTTTCTGGGCGCTCTTCCTGCAAAGCTTCAACAGGATGCTCAAGCACGCGCTGGAAAAACGCTATGACGGGCCGGTGGAGGCGTTGATCGCAATTTTCGAGATCGGGGTGGATTTCGCCGCCTACCTTCTGAACGGGCCGCTGATCGCGGTGCTGGTCGGCGGGGCCGTGGTGATCGGGGTCGTCACGGAATTCGCGGCGCGGCGGTGGTCATGACGCGATGACGCGTGTTTTCCTGCACGGCCCGTTGCTCTGGCCGCCGTTGATCGACCTGCTGACCGGCATCGATGACGTGCTGGCCCGATCCACAGGGGCCGTCCTGACGGGGCACGAGGTGGTACTGCCGCACGGCGCGGTCTGGCCCGTGATCCGGGGCCGAGATGGCGCGTCGGTGGCGGGCCGGGTGCTATCACTGCCGTCGCCCGAGGTCGTGGACAGGATCGGTTTCTTCGCCCGTGTCCTTGGCAGTTGCCCGGCGGACGGCGACGTGATTGCCGACGGTGCGATGCAGCCGGCACTGGTATTCGGGGGCGGCGCGTCGGAGAGTGCCGGGGCGGCACAATGGGCGACCTGCGACTGGCAGGCGGCGCACGGTGCCCTCGTCGTCGAGGCGGCGCAGGAGATACTGGGGTATCGCGGCGCGCACGCGGCGGATGATATCCACGACCGGCTGCCGATGATCCTGTCGCGGGCGCAGTCGCGGCTCTGCGCCGCCCGCGGGGCGCCCGCCGCGCTGCGCAGCGACATGTCCGCCGACAGGGTGCAGGAAATCGGCCGCGCCACGCCGCATGCGGGCTTTTTCCTCACGCGCGAACACCGGTTACGGCACCCGCGTTTCGGTGGCGACCTGAGCGCGGAGGTCCGGCGCGAGGTCTTCGTGGCGACGGACGCGGCCATCGTGCTGCCCTACGACGCGGCGCGCGACAGGGTGCTGCTGGTCGAGCAGTTCCGGATGGGGCCGTTCGGCCGGGGGGATCCCCTGCCATGGATGCTGGAGCCGGTCGCCGGGCGGGTCGATGGCGGCGAAACGCCCGAGGCCTGCGCCCGCCGGGAAACCGCCGAGGAGGCGGGCGTGCCGCTGAAACGTCTGGAGCATGTCGGCGGGCATTATTGTTCGCCGGGATGTTCGACCGAGTATTTCCATTGTTACGTCGGCCTGTGCGATCTGGCGGATCGCGGGCATGGCCGGGGCGGGCTGGACAGCGAGCACGAGGACATCCGAACCCACGTGCTTCCCTTCACCGATGCCGTGGGCCTGATCGAAACCGGCGAGGCGGATAACGGGCCCCTGATCCTGCTGCTGCTCTGGCTGCAAAGAGAACGGCCGAGGCTGCGCGCGGCCGCTTGAGTTCACGGGGGACAGCCCCTAAACGTGGGTGCGAAACATCGCCGAAGGAGCACGGACATGCACATCGCCAAGGACCTTGCCGCGGCCGTCGGCAACACCCCCCTGATCCGGTTGCGCCGGGCCAGCGAGGAAACGGGATGCGAGATACTGGGCAAATGCGAGTTTCTCAATCCCGGGCAGTCGGTCAAGGATCGCGCCGCGCTCTACATCATCCGCGACGCGGTGGCGCGGGGGGCGCTGGAGCCCGGCGGCACGATCGTCGAGGGCACGGCCGGCAATACCGGCATCGGGCTGGCGCTCGTGGGCGCGTCGATGGGGTTCAGGACGGTCATCGTCATCCCCGAGACGCAGAGCGAGGAAAAGAAGGACATGCTGCGCATTGCCGGGGCCGAACTGGTGCAGGTGCCCGCCGCCCCCTACAGCAATCCGAACAATTACGTCCGCTATTCCGGGCGGCTGGCCGAGGAACTGGCAAAGGCCGAGCCGCACGGCGCGATATGGGCCAACCAGTTCGACAACGTGGCCAACCGTTTGGCGCACGAGGAGATGACGGGCCCCGAGATATGGGAACAGACCGGCGGCAAGGTGGACGGATTCATCTGCGCGGTCGGCTCCGGCGGGACACTGGCCGGCGTGGGCCGCGTGTTGCAGGACAAGGGCGTGAAGATGGGGCTGGCCGACCCCGAGGGCGCGGGCCTCTACAAGATTTACACGGGCGAGGAGAACCCCGGCAGTTCGATCACCGAAGGTATCGGTCAGGGCAGGATTACCGCCAACCTCGAAGGGTTCACGCCGGATTTCGCGTGGCGTGTCCCCGACGCCGAGGCGCTGCCGGTGGTCTATGACTTGTTGTCCGAGGAAGGGCTCGTCATGGGCGGGTCGTCGGGCGTGAACGTGGCGGGCGCCATGCGCCTTGCGCGCGAAATGGGGCCCGGACACACGATCGTCACGGTGCTCTGTGATTACGGCACGCGGTATCAATCCAAGATCTTCAATCCCGACTTCCTCGCCGAGAAGGGCTTGCCGGCACCGGGCTGGCTGAGCGGCGCGCCACGGTCGATCCCGGGCGTGTTCGTCGAATGACACGGGTGTCACGCCTTCTGGCGCTGCTGCTGGCCGCCTGGGTTCTTGTCGCGGGGCCGGTCGGGGCGCCGGGCGCGTGGCTGCCCGGTGCCGCGATGGCGCAGGATGCTACGGAAGAGATCGACTACGAGGCATGGGAAAGCACGGCGACGCGCGCTGAAAACGCGGTGGAGGCCGGCCGGGCCTCGACCGTGGCGCTGGAATCGCTGCGCGAGGAACTCGTGACGTGGCGCAAGCGGTTCGACACGGCGCGCAACGCGAACAGCAGCGCCATCGAGACGGTGAAAGGGCAGCTCGAGGCGCTCGGCCCCGTCCCGGAAAACGGCGAGGAAAGCGTCGAGATCGCGGCGCAGCGCACCGACCTGCAACGCCGGCTTGCCGATCTCCGCGCACCGGTGAAAACCGCCGAACTGGCCCACCGGCGCGCCGAGGGGCTGATCAAGGGCATCGACGAGATCATCCGCGACCGGCAAGCAAGGGAACTGCTCCAATTCGGCCCGTCCCCGACGAACCCCGTTCACTGGAAAGAAGCGCTCGGCACGCTGCGCCACACGCTGCTGACCGTGCGCGACGAGGTTGCCAGGGCACTGGCCAACCCGAGCCAGACGACGAAATTCAAGGAGAACCTGCCGGCCGTCCTGATCCTGCTGGCGATCGGGATACTGTTGGTCTTGCGAGGTCGGATCTGGTCGCGGCGCCTGACCAACAGGGTGCTGGCGGATCACCCGGGCGCGGGGCGCTGGCTTGCCGGGTTCGGGCTCTCACTGGGCAGTCTCCTGCTGCCGTTTCTCGGTGTCGTGGCGCTGACCGAGGCGATATACGCGTCCCAGCTTGTCGGGCTGCGCGGCGACCAGATGCTCTCGGCGCTGGTCGCGCCGGCATTCGGGTTCCTGCTGGCACGGTGGTTGTCCACGCGCATTTTCCCGGCCAAGGAGGCGCGGTCGCTGCCGCTCTGCCTTGACGCGGGCGAGCGCTACGCCGGCCGCTGGAGCGGCGCGACGCTGGGCCTCGTGGCCGCCGGGTATTTCTACGTCAAGTCGGTCTCCGAGCTCGCCGGTTGGGAAGACGGCGCGAGCAACGTGATCCTGTTCGGCTTCGTGGTCTTCGCGGGCGTCTTGCTGTTGCGCCTGTCCCGGCTGCTGCGGCAGCACAGCGCCGCGCTCGCGCGCGACGTGGACGAAGAGACGTTCCGTTGTCGCGTGGCCCGCGTCATGGCGCTGATCCTAGGGGCGGTTGCCGTCGTGGCGCCGCTACTCGCGGCCATCGGCTATTTTACGCTCGCCGAATTCCTGATGTTCCCGACACTGAAGTCGTTGCTGATCGTGGCGTCGGTGATGGTCCTGCAGCGTCTGGTGACGGAAATATACGTGCTGGTGACCCGGAACGAACACGGTGCGGTCGAGTCGTTGCTGCCGGTACTGGCCGGGTTCATCCTCACGGTCGTGTCGCTGCCGATCCTCGCGCTGATCTGGGGGGCGCGCGTCGCGGACCTGAGCGAGATGTGGACCCGTTTCAATGACGGGGTGAGCATTGGCGAGACCCGCATATCGCCAAGCATCTTTCTGACCTTCGCGATCGTTTTCGTGCTGGGCTACGTGGCGACGCGCCTGATGCAGGGCGCCCTGAAGAACTCGGTCCTGCCCAAGACGCGGATGGATACCGGCGGGCGCAACGCGATCGTCGCCGGGGTCGGCTACGTGGGTATCCTGCTTTCCGCGCTCATCGCGATCACCAGCGCCGGCATCGACCTGAGTTCACTGGCCATCGTGGCCGGGGCACTGTCGGTCGGTATCGGTTTCGGTTTGCAGAACATCGTTTCCAACTTCGTCTCGGGTATCATCCTGCTGATCGAACGGCCGATTTCCGAAGGCGACTGGATCGAGGTCGGCGGCCAGCATGGCTACGTGCGCAGCATCAGCGTGCGCTCGACCCGGATCGAGACGTTCGACCGCACGGATGTCATCGTGCCCAATGCCGACTTCGTGAGTGGCACGGTCACCAACTACACCCGCGGCAACACGGTGGGCCGCGTCATCGTCCCGGTCGGGGTGGCCTACGGATCGGATACGCGCAAGGTGGAGCGCGTATTGCAGCAGATCGCCGAGGCGCACCCGATGGTGCTGGCGAACCCGCGGCCCTACGTCGTGTTCATGGGATTCGGGGCCAGCTCGATGGATTTCGAGATCAGGGCGATCCTGCGGGACGTGAACTGGGTGTTGAACGTGAAATCCGACATGAACCACGAAGTCGCCCGCCGCTTTGCCGAAGAGGGGATCGAGGTGCCGTTTGCGCAGCGCGACATCTGGATCCGCAACCCCGAGGCGTTCGGCGCCCCATCGCAGGCCGACCCGGAAAACAGCCCCGTCGCCACGGCGTCGGTGAAGGCGCGCGATATCGACCCGGATGCCGGCGAGGTCGGCGGAGACGGCGGAGGCGACCGATGACCGAGATGCTCTATCGCGAGGACCCGTACAGGCAGGAGGCCGAGGCGGAGGTGACCGGCCACACGGCCGAGGGTGGCGTGATCCTCCACCGGACGATCTTCTATCCCAACGGCGGCGGGCAACCGGGCGACAGCGGACGTCTCGCCTGGCCGGGCGGCGAGATCGACGTGGCCACCACCATCGCCGCGGGCGAGGGGCGCATCGCGCTTGTCCCGGCGGCGGCCCGGCCCCTGCCGCCCGCGGGCACGCGGGTGACGCAATATCTCGATTGGTCGCGGCGTCACGGGCACATGCGCATCCACACCGCGCTCCACCTCCTGTCGGTGGTGCTGCCCCTGCCGGTCACCGGCGGGGCCATCGCCGCCCAGAAGGGACGGCTGGATTTCGACATGCCGGAATTGCCGGAGGAAAAGCCGGTGCTGGAGGCGTCGCTGAACGCGCTGGTGGACCGCGACCTGCCGGTGTCCGAAACGTGGATCACCGACGCGGAACTGGCAGCCAATCCCGGCCTCGTGAAGACAATGTCGGTCGCCCCGCCAACGGGGGCGGGACAGGTGCGGCTGGTCCGCATCGGCGACGGCGACGATCAGGTCGATCTGCAGCCCTGCGGCGGCACGCACGTGGCCCGGACAGGCGAAATCGGTTTGCTGAGACTGGGGAAGGTGGAAAAGAAGGGGCGCCAGAACCGGCGCGTCTACGTCCATCTCGAGACCTGAGGAAAGCGCGCTGCGCGGTCAGAATGCGCTTGAAATCCTGCGCGGCGCGGCGTTAAAGAGGTCCTGCCGGAGAGGTGGCCGAGCGGTCGAAGGCGCACGCCTGGAACGCGTGTAGGCGGGAAACCGTCTCCAGGGTTCGAATCCCTGTCTCTCCGCCATTTCCTTATAAGACAGTGACTTAAGAGTTGGGCAGGCAAGTGCGACACAAAGTGGAGCACCACGCCCATGAAACTGTCCGCCTATCTGTCACCGTCGCGTCACGGGGTCTTCTATTTCCGCTGGCCCTTGCCTTCCGCTGACCGGCAAAGCCGCAGAACCGTTCGCATATCCCTTCGCACGAAGTGCCCAGATCGGGCTGGCGATCTTGCCCGTCATCTTGCATCATGCGGGCGATTGATTCGGGATAACAAGGCATTGGCAAGGCTTAGACAAGACGAGATGCGGGACATGGTGCGAAGCTACTTCACGGCTTCGCTGGATCGGTATGTGGAGCGGCTGAACGATACCGGCCTGCCGGATCGGTCCCTTGACGCCCTGCGCCAAGAACTCGCTGCCCATGAGGACGCCGCAGAGGGCCATGAAGACCTGTCGGACATGTTCCTTGACCCCCGGACGCCTTCCGGGCCTCAGCGGGCCTCACGGACGCGCAATGGGCCGAGAATGCCCCGTCCCTGCGCCACGAGATGCGCAAGGCCCGCCGGGACCAGATCAGAGGGCTTCTGAGCCGCGCTGAGAGCCTTGAGGGCTATTCCTTCACCGAACACGCCCAGACCGCGCCGAAGCCGTCACAGGCCCGCTCAGCGTCTCTGAGCGCGGCCATCGCGGATTTCAAAGCCGAGCATGGGCCGCAGTGGTCGCAAGAGATGCGGAACAAGGCGGATGCCTACCTTGGCCTTCTGGTGGAGCATTTCGGACCGGACCGCCCGATGGACCAGATCAGCCGCCAAGACGCCGCTGACATGAATAAGCTGGTGCAAGCCCTGCCCGCCAACCGCAAGACCAAGCCCGCGACCCGCGACCTGTGTTTGCAGGACGCCATCGCCGTTCCCGGCTTGCCCAAGATGGGCGTGAAAACCGTCAACAGTTACATCGACATGTTCCGCCGCTTCTGGGACCGGGCGGAACGGCACGGGCGCGCGCCGCACAAGCTGTTCGACGGCATGAAGGTTGCGAAGGCCAAGCAAGCCGCAGAGAAGCGCAAGGCGTACAGCAAGGAACAGCTTTCACGCCTTTATGTCGAGTTGACGGAAAACCGCTCTGGACTGGTCAAGAAAGACGATCACAAGTGGGGAACGCTTCTGGCGATGTTCACCGGGGCACGTTTGCGGGAAGTCGCGCAACTGTTGCCGTCTGATGTGCGGAAAGAGGGCGGTATCTGGTATATCGACATCAACGCGGATGGCGAGAAGAAAAGCCTGAAATCGCCTGCCGCCAAACGCCGGGTGCCCGTCCATTCGGAGTTGATCCGGCTTGGCTTTCTCGAATGGGTCGAGGGTTGCGCCAAGCAACCCCGCTTGTTCATGTCGTTCACGCACAACACCAAGTAAGGCTATGGCCGCAATCTGGGCCGCTGGTTCGGCACCTTCCTCACCAAGATCGGCGTGAAAGAAGACGGTCTTGTCTTCCACAGCCTGCGCCACACTGCCATTACCCGGATGCGACAAGCCGGTGTCGAGTTATCGCTTGTGCAAGAGATCGTCGGGCATGAGCGCGACACCGTGACAGACGGGTACTTTGGCGAGGGCTACACGCTGGCCCAGAAGAAGGACGCGCTTGAGAAAATAACACTGCGATAGTGGCCAATGCGGGGAAGACCGACGCTGAACTGAACCGTCCCGGGTTTCCGAGAGGGTAAAACTCTCAGAGGATGACCCTTATGGAATCGAAGAAGCGAACCCCGAAGTACACGGCCGAGTTT